>QOAH01000112.1 GCA_003978185.1 Candidatus Thioglobus sp. | reverse complement strand
AGTGTCGGTGCTTTTAAACTTAATATATTGGCCAGCATATTTTTAGTGGTGGTTTTGCCATTACTGCCAGTAATTGCCACCACGGTTGGCTTAATATTGTTTAGATGCCAATGCGAGATATCAGCCAATGCGGTTTGAGTATCGTCCACCAACAATGTAGGCAGATTGGTTGACACAGGTCTACTGATAATAACGGCTGCTGCTCCCATTTTTTCAGCCTCGTCGAGGTAGTTATGCGCATCAAAGTTATCACCAATCAGTGCGACAAATAAAGCACCATCCATGCGTTGTCTTGTATCAGTGCACACATCTGTAAATTCGACACTGTTGACTGTATTAACTCCTAATACTGAAGCAATGGTATGTGTATTAGATGACAGCATTTTGCGCAATTTCTATATCACTTAAGATTAGCGTCTTATCTTTAAACTCTTGGGTAGATTCATGACCTTTACCGGCAATGAGTAGACACTCATTTTCATTTAAAGTCGTCATAGCAGTTTCGATGGCCAATTGCCTATCAAGGGTAATGTCAAGTTCAAAACTGTCATCAATACCACTGAGGATATCGTCAATAATTGCTTGCGGGTCTTCACCTCTCGGATTGTCGTTAGTGAGTACGATGGTGCTAGCCAAATCGCTTGCGATCTTGCCCATTTTAGCGCGTTTATCTTGATCTCGGTTGCCACCACAGCCAAAGACAAGACGTACCTGGTGGTCTGGATAGTGGCTTTGCAAAGTGTTAATGGCGTTTTCGATGGCATCTGGGGTGTGGGCGTAGTCGACCCAAGCCAAGGTATTTTTAATGCGATGCATCCGACCCGTTGGCGGAAACAAATGATGTAGTAATGGAATAATACTTGAGCGTTCAAAGCCAAGCTGCTCAACACTGTTTAATGCAGCTAGAATATTGGACAAGTTAAACTTCCCTAACAAAGGAGACTCAAACACAAAGCCATCAAGTTGGCATAAAAACCCTTCGGTTGTGGCGTTGATTTTTCCAAAGTCATCTAAGCCGTAGGTAGTTTGTGTGGCGTGTTTAGAAACAGCTAAAAAATCTTCATGTTGAATATCGTCATGATTAATCACCACACTTTCTAATGAATTGAGTGTGAATAACTTAAGTTTAGCATCTTTATATTTATCTAAATTTTGGTGGTAATCTAAGTGATCTTGCGTTAGATTGGTAAAAACAGCCTGCTTAAAGTTAATGCCTGCCACTCGGTTTTGATCTAAGCCATGGGAGGAAACTTCCAATACTGCCATGTGAATGCCGTCAAGATGATATTGGTGAAGTATTTTATAAAGTGTCAAAATATCGGGCGTGGTGTTGTTAGAGACTGCAGTGCTGTGGGTGACACCCAATGTACCAATTAGACCATTTTTAACCCCGAGTTGATTTAACAATTGTGAAATAAAGTAACTCACCGAAGTCTTACCATTGGTACCCGTGACGCCGATCACCTCGACTTGCGCTGCTTCAGAGTAATAAGTACTGGCTAGCACTGGCAAATGTTGCCTGAGGTTGTCAATACGTACGCTTGGCACGCTACAATCAAAATCTTGTGAATCGACCAATACCGCAATACAGCCGTTTTCAATGGCTTGATCAATATAATCAATACCATGAGTGGATTGTCCTTTCAAAGCAACAAACACATCACCAGTTTGTATATTGGCTGCATTTAAGCACAGGCCTTGAGCTCCGACATCAATCTGCGTGTCAGTAATATCAATTAGTAGGTCATTTAAATTCATGTGAGTATTATAAAGGTTTGTTGCTGTAGACGAATTATTTTACAAATAGGATTAGGTGTAGGTATCATGCCTATTATTATTCATATAGGAGAGCATAATGGCTTTGACACGTAGAGATTTTATCAAGGTACTAGGTGCAGGTTCTGCAGCAGGTTTAATTACTAATGGTTATGCAAGTAAAACCAGCTTGTCTGTCCAAGAAAATATGTATGAAGTGCCAAAAACAGGTAATGCGCGTATTTTGCATATTACCGATACCCATGGTAATTTATTGCCAAACTATTTCCGTGAGCCAAATGTTAATCTAGGATTTGGTGACACATTCGGTCAATTACCACATGTTGTTGGTAACAAACTCCTTGAACAGATTGGCGTTAAACCAGGTTCGCCTGAAGCCTACGCCTTTACTTATAATAACTTCGAAGACTTGGCAGCCAAATACGGCAAGACCGGTGGTTTTGGTCAAATTAAAACTGTACTAGAATCGTTGAGAGAGAGTGCAGGCGGTGTACAAAATACGCTAACGGTTGATGGTGGTGATACTTGGCAGGGCTCAGGCACTTCATTATGGACGCGTGGCGCAGATATGGTTGAGGCTACTAACATGCTGGGTGTTGACGTGATGGTTGGCCACTGGGAATTTACTTATAAAGAGGAAGAGACGCTTAAAAATATTGGATTTTTTAAGGGTGATTTCTTAGGTCAAAACGTGCGCATTATGGAAGACGCTTTAATGGGCGATGACTATTTCACCATGACTGAGAAGTTCGATGGTAACGGTCTGTATAGTGAAGATGACGCGATGCCATTCAAGCCATATGTGATTAAAAATGTAGGTGGGCATCGAATTGCGGTGATTGGCCAAGCATTCCCAAGAACTTCAAACGCCAACCCGCAAAAATACTTCTTCCCCGATTGGTCGTTCGGTCTGCGCGAAGACGAAATGCAAGAATTAGTAATAGATATTCGTGAAAATGAAAAGCCAGATGCGGTAATTGTGATATCACACAATGGTATGGACGTAGACATTAAGATGGCTTCACGTGTGGTGGGTATTGATGCATTTTTTGGTGGACATACACATGACGGCATGCCTAAACCTGTTGAAGTTAAAAATGCTGGTGGCGTTACAGTCGTTACCAATGCTGGTTGTTCAGGTAAATATATCGGTGTGATGGATTTAAATATTGTTGACCACAAAGTGACAGGTTATGAATACAAGATGCTGCCAATTCTGACTGACTTCATTAAGCCAGATGCCGCTATGGTGTCTTACATTGATAAGATGCGTAATACGAAATATGATAAGAATGTGATCGAAGCACGTAGTAGTGCGATGAGCAACAACCCAGACCGTGTGGGTA
>QOAH01000146.1 GCA_003978185.1 Candidatus Thioglobus sp. | reverse complement strand
ATCTGCTTTTAAACGTGACTTATTATAAATATTCTTTTGGTGAACGAAATATTTCTCACCATCATCACCCGTAATAAAACCATATCCTTTAGTACCAAACTGGGCTACTACGCCTTTTATTTTTTTTGCCATTTTTTACTCTCCGGTCTTGTGCAAACAATAAGTTGCTTTTTCAATAAAATCTACGCCAGCGCGTAGAAACTTAGGCTCATTTTTAATGTCATTAAAACACTGTAATTGTTGACATTCGAACCCACTACTAAAAAGTGCACCCACTTCATCCTCATCAACTGCAAAAGGCGGTCCACTTATTTGTGATTGCGGGTAATTTAGTGTTAACAACAACACCCTACAATCATTCGATATTATAGAGTATAAATGCTGTGCATATTTTTCTCTTAAATCAACAGGTAGAGCGACTAATGCGGCACGATCATATATCGCTGATACTGAATTTAACATCTGTTTAGTTAGTTTGAAATAGTCACCGCAATATATAGTAATGTTCTCGCCTTGATAGATTTGAAATTGCTCTGCTCGATCTACAGAATACAATAAATTATTTTCATTAAAAAACTGCTCAATCGCCAAATCACTTAACTCAACACCAATCACCTTAAACCCCTGACTAAGTAGATAATTCATGTCTTGGCTTTTGCCACACAAAGGTACAAACACTGTGTCACCCTGTTTAATCTGCAAGCAAGCAATAAATTCAATTAATTTAGAATTAGGTTGATCACGATGCCACCCAATCTGAGTATCTTTCCAGCGTTGTATCCAATCTGTTGTATCTTTCATTAGGCTATAATGTTGTCCATGAAAATTAATCGTCCAAGTAGAAAAACCATTATGCAGTTTATGATGGTTATTTTAGCCATTTTTGTCATCCGTGCATGGCAACAACAAGATCTCACTCAAGGCATGACACCGAGTTTCAGTTCTCAAACCCTCACCGGTGAAGTGATGAACTCTAACCCTTTGCCTGATCAAGGGGTTTTGATTCACTTTTGGGCGACTTGGTGTCCGGTTTGTGCCGTAGAAAATGACAACATTCAAGCCATAGCGGAAGATTATAAAGTTCTAAATATTGCCATTCAATCAGGCTCTGATGATGACATTAAAAAATACGCTGAAGAAAACAACCTTAAGCTAGACAACATTATCAATGACAAATCTGGTTCTTTATCTCGCTTATTCGGTGTTAAGGGTACGCCCAGTAGTTTCTTTATCAATACCGAAGGTCGCATACAATTTGTCGAAGTGGGTTATACCACCACACTTGGCTATCGACTAAGATTATGGTGGGCCGGGCTTTGACCGCCGACTGGTCTCAACAACTTGATTTTATTTTTAAACAAGATTATTACCAACAACTGCTTGAATTTCTAGAATACGAATCAACTCATAACAAAACCATTTACCCGCCTCAAGATCAAATATTTAATGCCTTTGATCTCAGTAGTTTTGAAAACACCAAGGTCATTATTCTTGGGCAAGATCCTTATCACAACGAAGGTCAAGCACATGGCTTGAGTTTTTCAGTACCTGAGGGTGTCAGCATCCCACCATCGCTGAGAAATATCTATCAAGAACTCTTCTCGGATTTAGACATTGCACCTAGCCAAAGCGGTAATTTGACCCACTGGGCGTCACAAGGAGTACTGCTACTCAATAGCGTACTCACCGTTGAGAAAAATTCACCCGGCTCTCATGCCAAATCAGGCTGGGTTGATTTTACTGATACGGTGATTGATATCCTCAATGAGAAAAAACAAAATTTGGTGTTTTTATTATGGGGCGCCTATGCGCAACAAAAAGCCGAACTAATTGATCAAGACAAACACTTGGTTTTAACCGCTGCTCATCCGTCACCTTTTTCAGCGCATAAAGGCTTTTTTGGTGCTAATCATTTCTCTAAAACCAATGATTACCTTAAAATACACAACCAACAAACAATAAATTGGAAGCTATGAAATTAGTGATTGATGATGCGTGCTACGCTTACGATGAGATATTCTCGCAATTTGGCGAGATAACCACTATACCCGGTCGAAGCATTGACAAGGCTTCTGTACAGGATGCTGATGTACTCATCGTACGCTCACGTACCAAAGTTAACCAAGCGCTACTAGAAGGGAGCAAAGTTAAGTTTGTCGGTTCAACGGTTGCGGGACTTGATCATGTTGATCAAGATTATTTAGCAAAAAACAACATTACTTTCTTTTCAGCCCAAGGTTGTAATTCAATGGCGGTGGCTGAGTTTGTGATTAGTGCGATTGTTAACTTAGCTGATGAACTGGATTTTGACTACACTCAAAAAACTTTGGGAATAATCGGTGTGGGTAATGTTGGCTCAAGATTGGCTGCTAAAGCAGAGCTAATAGGCATTAAAACCCTACTGAATGATCCACCACGCCAAGACAGTGAAAATTTGCCAAATTTTGTCGACCTTGATACTGCTTTAAGTGCTGATATGGTTACTTTTCATACGCCGCTCACTTTTGATGGGCAACATCCTTCCTACCGACTGTTAAATGAGGAAAATTTTCACAATATTAGTGAAAGAACCATCCTTTTTAATGCCGCAAGAGGTGGTGTTATTAAAGAGAAAATTTGGGAAAAAACCCAAACGATGGTCAATATCATCGATTGCTGGGAAAACGAACCTAACATCAACCAAAACTTGCAAGAATGCGCTTATTGGGCCACCCCACACATCGCCGGACACTCTGTTGATGCCAAATTTATGGGCAGTTTTATGGTTTACGAGGCCTTATGTGACTTTAGCGGGCAAGAGCAAAACAAAAGCATCGTTAATTTGATTAATCCTGGTGTTTTAACCGTTAAACAAGACAACCTTAAAGACACGCTAAACGAAATTTATGACTTTAAGCAAGACACTTTAGCAATCAAAAATATTGGAAATTTTGAAGATTACCGAAGAAACTATCCTATTCGCTATGAATGGCCACATTACAACAGCCAATCTGCGCTACCTATTGTCAATAATTAACCACCTCTAACAATTGACTTTATCTGCATAAATGCTTCTTTAAAGGTCGTCTGTTTAATCACATTAACCAAAGCCTTGACATCAAACTTATGATGGCGATCTGCCATGATACC
>QOAH01000037.1 GCA_003978185.1 Candidatus Thioglobus sp. | reverse complement strand
GGTTGTTGTATTTTTCTAAAATAACATCAATAGTTTCATCAATATTGGAAAGGGCATATGCCCAACCCTCTAGGCTAGCATCACGAAAATCTCTTACCCTGAAACGATTATTGACAGTCTCTGCATTGGTTGTAATTAAGATGTCATTATAAAAATCCAAACCGTAATCTTTAGGGCGAATGTAGTGATACATGGAGATATCATTACTGTCATGGTAAGCTATATCGGTAATATAGGCTGGGTAAGCATCTGTTTGGTTGTTATCTAGAGCGGTATGGTCAGGTGCAATCGGTAAGATTTCATATTCGCCGACATCAACCCCAGCATTTTTGAGCATAGTGACAATTGCAAATTTATTGGTTTCTCCGAGCATGATCTTTTTGCCACGAAGATCACCCGGTGTCTTAATGCCAGAATCTTTACGAACCATGAGTGCCAATGGGCTTTCGTGGTTTATCGCAGCCAGTGCTACAATCGGTAATGACTTCGTTTTGGCGATTAACGCATCAGCGCCAGAAATCGCATAATTTGAATGACCGTCAACCAACTCTTCAATTGAATCTTGAGTGTGGCTAGACTCTAGTATTTGTGTCTCAATACCTTTGTCTTTGTAGAATCCTTTTTCGATAGCCATATAATAGCCAGCAAATCGAAATTGATGTGTTGAGTTTAGCTGTAGCTTAACTTGCTCAATATGAGTAACATCTTTATGAGTAGCTAACGTTGGTGTAATACTTACCAGACTTGCTGTCAATAAAAGTAGAGCTGGTAATTTTTGCATGATTTTACTAATCACCAAATTCGAAGTCTTTGCCTAAAGGTCGAAGCAGTGTACCCATCTTTGATAATGCAACAATCGATTCGGCTTGCATTTTTTTCATAACAGAGGCCCTGTGTTTTTCGACGGTCGAAGCCGAGATGCTCAAATCTTCAGCCAGCATTTTGTTTGTATGACCTTTAACCATGAACATAAAGGCTTGCTGTTCTTTATTGGTTAAGTCTTTATATTTATTAATCACCTCTAGATTCTTTTGAAAGGTGGCCATGGCATTGTTTACTTTTTCAAGTAACAACTCAGGCTTAAAGGGTTTTTCGATAAAGTCAGTCGCGCCCAATTTCATTGACTGAATTGACATTGGAATAGTCGCGTTACCGGTGATAAAGATTGTAGGTCTCAGGTGCTCTACTTGGTTAAGGTATTCTAGTAGCTCAACACCATCCATGCCCGGCATGAGAACATCTGAAACCAAACAGCCCGGTGTGTCATCTAATTGTTCTATATAGTCTTGAGCTGATAAAAAACCTTTAGTTTTAAAGCCACTCATTTCGAAAAAAGTAACCAAGAAATCCTTAATACTTTCATCATCATCAATAATAAAAATAGTTTGGTCGGCGTAGGGTTGAGTGTTATCCATTATCTGTCAATTTTTAAAAATATATTTATAATATTTTATATTTTACTAAGCGTTAGTTTTGATTATTTTATCGATAACTTTGCTAGGTTAAACTTATCGCTTCAACGAAGCAGCTAATGGTATAGTTAATTTCATTAGTATTTTTCCTATAATTAATGCAAGTGTTTAAAGTCTTACTATTTTCTTTTATCTTAATCTGCGCCATTAGTATTAATGCGGCTAGTGATATTTTTCTTAAAAATATAAAAGACGTACAAACCCTAGTTTTATCTAAAGGGGTGAACTATCAAGGTCAAATCAAAGCAGAATTACCCCATGGCAAAGGCGTTTTAACTGACGAGAGTGGTATCTATTATGAGGGCGACTGGATAGAGGGAAAGTTTGATGGTATTGGGCTTTATATTTGGGCTGATGGTACGCGCTATCAAGGCCAACTCAAAAATGGCAATGCGCACGGCAATGGCACAAAAACTAATACCAATGGCGATCGATATCAGGGGCTTTTTGTTCAGGGAAAAGAGCAGGGTAAGGGTGTTTATACTTGGAAAAATAGTGATCGATATGAAGGCGATTGGCATTTGGGAAAATCTCATGGAGAGGGGTTAATGACCTATGCCCTTGGTGGCAGTTATAAGGGTGATTATCAGTTCGGAAAATTTCACGGCAATGGCGTTCGATTATTTGCAGATGGCACGCGTTATCAAGGCGACTTTAAGTACGGAAAATTTGATGGAATTGGCGCTACTGTGTTTGCAAATGGCGCACATTATCAGGGTGATTATCAGCAAGGTAGAGAGCACGGAAAAGGCGTCTATACCTGGGAAAATGGCGATCATTACCAGGGCGACTGGCGTGATGGAAAGTTCCATGGTAAGGGTGAGATTAACTATATCGATGGTGCACGTTATAAGGGCGAACTACAACACGGCAACCCTCATGGAAAGGGTGTTATGAATTATGCCAGTGGATCTCGTTATGAAGGGCAATACCAGCATGGTAAGTACCACGGTCAAGGGGTACTGAATTATAGCAATGGCACACTTTATCGAGGTGCATATCAAAATGGCAAAGCACATGGTCAAGGCATGGCAACTTTTATTAATGGTGATCGTTATGAAGGTGATTATCAGTATGGTAAATTCAACGGTAAAGGCATTATGAATTTTGCCAATGGCACGCGCTATGTTGGTGAATATCAAAATGGCAAGGCTCACGGTAAAGGTATGGCAACTTTTTTAGACGGCTCTCGTTATGAAGGCAAATATAAAAACGGCCAATTTCATGGAAAGGGCGTCAAGAACTTTGCAGATGGCTCTCGTTATGAGGGTAATCATAAAGCCGGTAAGTTCCATGGTCAAGGGTTTTATATTTGGGCAGGTGGATCTCGATTTTATGAAGGTGAGTATCAACAAGGTGTTGCCCATGGTAAAGGGGTAAAAACCTTGCCTAATGGTACTCATTACCAAGGTGTCTGGGTTGATGGAAAGTTATTAAAACCACTTAAATAACAACAACTTTAAAAGTCAGGTGTTATACGGTAAAATGAGTCACAGCCTTTTCAGGTAGATTATTAAAATTAGTAAACAGGAGTATAACAATGACAGTAAAGAAAGACGCAGTAGTAGAAATGCATTACACTTTAAAGAACGATGCGGGTGATGTGATTGACTCATCACAAGGCAAAGAGCCAATGCCATTTATTCAAGGCCATGGCAACATCATTCCTGGATTAGAAAGCGCCTTAGAAGGTATGAAGGTTGGCGA
>QOAH01000145.1 GCA_003978185.1 Candidatus Thioglobus sp. | reverse complement strand
CCGCATCACTTTGGTATCATTCACATCAAATGCATGAAACGGGGGAGCAAGTTTATCAAGGTCTGGCAGGCATGTTTATTATTGATGATGAAAACTCTCAATCATTAAACCTTCCATCAGAGTACGGCGTTGATGATTTTCCGGTCATTATTCAAGACAAAGACTTCAACCAGGATGGTTCAATGCAATATCTGAGTGGTATACGTGATGGCATGATGGGTAAGAAAGGCAATACGATTTTGGTTAATGGTGTGATTAACCCTGTCCTAAAAGCTAAAAGATCATTAATTAGATTGCGCATTCTGAATAGTTCTAATGCACGAATTTATCAATTGAAATTTGACGATAATCGTCCATTTAAGATTATTGCGAGTGATGGTGGCTTATTAGAAAAACCAATTACCGCCAAGAAATTTACCATAGCACCAGCTGAGCGGGTTGAAATTGTAGTCGATGTGGCTGATGGCAGTATGCCGATACTTAAACATCATGCTAATCATGACTCTATGTCAGGTATGGGTGGCAGAGGCATGATGGCAGGAATGGGCATGATGAGAGGTATGATGAATGAGAAAAAAGAATTCAATATCTTTCAAATTGACGGTAGTCAGACAGCATTATCAACTGCAACAGTTGTAGAAAAATTATCAACTCATACTGCTTATTCAAGAAAAAGCGCCGTTCAACAAAGATTGATGACTTTGCAAATGAATATGGGTCCGCAATTGATGATAGCTTCTTTATTAGGTTCAAAAGATTTGCTAACAATTAATGACAAGTCAATGGATATGCAGCGTATTGACGAGGTGGTTAAAGCTGGAACAGTCGAAGTTTGGACAATTAAAAACGATTCAATGATGGCGCATCCATTCCACATTCATAATGTGCAATTTAAAGTGGTTAGTCGAAAAGGTGGCGTTCACGGTCATGAATTAGGCTATAAAGATGTAGTATTGGTCCATCCAGATGAAACAGTTGAAGTTATTATGAAATTTCCAGAATTTAGTGATGCAAATACACCATATATGTATCACTGTCATATTCTAGAGCATGAAGATCGTGGCATGATGGGACAATTTGTCGTGGTGTAGATCCAGGACTTATTATGAAAAAAACTTTATTGATTGTAATAATGCTTATGTTTGGATTCTTTGCATTGCTTAATTGGCTTGATTTTGGGAAAATCGAGAGAAGTATTTTCCTTCCTGATTCAAATTATAAACCCAGTATTTCTCAAGGAAAGGGAGGCTATCAATCAAGCTGCATGAAGTGCCATGGGAAAGAATTATTAGGAACAACAAAAGGTCCGTCATTGCTTGATGACGTATACAAGTCCTCTCATCATGCAGATTTATCATTTTATTTTGCAGTGAAAAACGGTGTTAGGCAGCATCATTGGAAATTTGGCGACATGCCAACGATTGCAGGACTAACACCACAAAGGGTTAGTGATATTATTTCTTATATCCGTTGGATGCAAAAAAACAAATAAGCTTTATTGGTATCGCTAGCCAAAGCGTTGTAATGTGTAGTAGTATAGATCTAACTTAATAAAGATTGGAGGCTATCATGGATAGCAGTTTTTGGTCTTGTAAACATACTTGGAAGCGTAGTGCTAATAACACCAAATGGTGCTTAATCGGTTGTGCGATTGGTGATTTTGGTACCATTGCTTATTTTCAATTTAGCGCTGCCAGTGCTGGTACGTTGGTGATTTTTCTTTGGGCAACGCTTAACGGCATCATTACCAGTATCGCACTAGAGACTTACATGTTGATTCGTCAGAAAATGCAAGTTTCTCAAGCCTTTAAAATTGCAGTGGGTATGAGTTTGATTTCTATGGTCGCCATGGAAATTGCCATGAATCTCACGGATTATCTCATCACCGGTGGTGCGATGTTTGTTTGGTGGGTTGTGCCTATCGCTCTGTTTTTTGGATTTATTACCCCATGGCCTTATAACTATTGGCGCCTAAAGAAGCTAGGTAAAGCTTGTCATTGAAGAATGCTTATATCAGGCATTCTTATTGGTAAAATATTGGATTAATAAATTTGAAGTTATTTAATTAAGATGACAAACCAAACAAACAATATCGCCAGTGTCTTAACCGAAGCACTGCCTTATATTCAAAAATTTCAAGGCAAAACCATCGTCATTAAATATGGTGGTAACGCTATGGTCGATGAGAAGCTAAAATCTAGTTTCGCGCGTGATATCGTGCTGATGAAATCCGTCGGTATGAACCCAATTGTGGTGCATGGTGGTGGCCCACAAATCGGAAAAACACTAGAGAAAATTGGCAAACAAAGTGAGTTTGTTGGTGGTATGCGTGTCACAGATTCTGAGACCATGGATGTAGTAGAAATGGTATTAGGCGGCCTAGTTAATAAAGAAATTGTTAATTTAATTCACCAACATGGTGGGCATTCGATTGGCTTGACTGGTAAAGATGGTAGCTTAATTTCAGCTAAAAAACTCAAGCATGTTGATTATCTAACATCTGAGATTATTGATTTGGGTCATGTCGGTGAAGTTGAAACCATTGATACTTCAGTGATCGACTTATTGCTCAAAGGTGACTTTATTCCAGTGATCGCCCCAATTGGTGTGGGTAAAGATGGCTTCTCTTATAACATTAACGCTGATTTAGTAGCCGGCTCTATTGCCGAAGCTCTGAATGCAGAAAAGTTGATTTTACTGACCAATACACAAGGATTGTTAGACGCAAACGATAAGCTATTAACGGGTTTAGATGCAAAAATGGTTGATAGTCTTATTGACGATGGTACGATCCATGGCGGTATGTTGCCGAAGATTGGTTGTGCCTTATCAGCAGTTAAAAATGGCGTTAAATCAACCCATATTATCGATGGTCGTGTGTCACACGCTGTACTTTTAGAGGTCTTTACTGATAGCGGTGTAGGCACTTTAATCACCTGCAATGAATAAATCGAATCGCGACAGCATTCAAGTTTTTGATTGCCAAATTTTGGCACATTATCAATTTGAAGGCAGTCAGTATATTTTAACCATCGATTCTCCTGAGATTGCCAAGGTAACTAAGCCTGGACAGTTTGTACATATCACCGTTTCTGATGCGTTGGCAATGCGTCGACCGATTTCTATTATGTCAGTTGATATAGAAAATGGCACCTTTGATTTACTTTATAAAGTGGTGGGTGAAGGTACTCGCCAATTGGCCGAGCGAAAAGTTGGTGAAGTGTTGTCGGT
>QOAH01000095.1 GCA_003978185.1 Candidatus Thioglobus sp. | reverse complement strand
TTTCATCGCCAAACGCTTGTAAGCCTTTTTAATTTGCTTAGCGTCTGAGCTCTTATCAACCCCTAATACTTCGTAGTAATCTCTTTGTGACATGTTTGCCTTATATTAAAAAACCTCCTCCAAATCTCACGATTTAGAGGAGGTTAATTGTTAATGATTAACTGATAAGTTATTTATCGTCTTTTACTTCTTCAAAGTCCGCATCAACGACATCATCACCAGCATCGCTTGATTCAGCCTCACCTTCAGCTGCACTAGCCTTAGCCTGTGCTTTTTCAGCCAATGGTTGTGCTTTTTCAGTTAAGGCCTGTACTTTAGCGTCAATTACTTCTTTGTCTTCACCTTTCATCGATTCTTCAAGTTCACTGATTGCTGTCTCAATGGCTGATTTTTCATCCTCAGACACTTCATCTTTTAGCTCTTCTAGCGTTTGCTTGGTTGAGTGTATGAGTGAATCTGCCATGTTGCGCGTAGTGACTAATTCATGGAATTTTTTGTCATCTTCCGCATGTGCTTCAGCATCCTTGATCATTTTTTCTACTTCTTCATCGCTTAAACCTGATGAGGCTTTAATGGTGATTGACTGCTCTTTTCCGGTGTTTTTATCCTTGGCAGATACATTCAAAATACCATCTGAATCGATATCTAAGGTGACTTCAATTTGAGGCTGACCTTTTGGTGCATTTGGAATGCCTTCTAGGTTGAATTGACCGAGTGATTTATTAGCACTGGCTACTTCGCGTTCACCTTGCATTACGTGTACGGTTACCGCAGCTTGATTATCAGAGGCGGTAGAGAAAATTTGTGATGCATTGGTAGGAATGGTTGTGTTCTTTTCAATGAGTTTGGTCATTACACCGCCCATGGTCTCAATACCTAAAGACAATGGCGTTACATCAAGTAACAGCACGTCTTTAACCTCACCACCAAGCACACCCGCCTGAATTGCTGCACCCATGGCAACGGCTTCATCAGGGTTAACATCACGCTTAGGTTCTTTGCCAAAGAAATCTTGTACCATTTGGCCAACTTTAGGCATACGAGTTTGACCACCAACAAGGATGACTTCATCGATATCACCACTTGAAAGTTTCGCGTCTTTGAGTGCAATCTTACAAGGCTCAATGGTGCGTTTTAATAAATCATCAACCAGTGATTCTAATTTAGCACGTGTGAGTTTGATGTTAAGGTGCTTAGGTCCAGAGGCATCAGCAGTCACATAAGGTAAATTTACATCAGTTTGCTCTGATGATGATAATTCAATCTTGGCTTTTTCTGCTGCTTCTTTTAAGCGTTGTAGTGCCATTGGGTCATTGGTTAAATCAACACCCTGGTCTTTTTTAAATTCTTTAACTAAGTAGCTGATAATGCGCTGGTCAAAGTCTTCACCACCTAAGAAAGTATCGCCATTGGTTGATAACACTTCAAAGTGTTTTTCACCATCAATGTCTTCCATTTCAATGATTGATACGTCAAATGTACCACCACCTAAGTCGTAGACAGCAACGGTTTTATCACCAGTCAATTTGTCTACACCATAAGCCAATGCTGCTGCTGTTGGCTCGTTAATAATGCGCTTAACATTTAAGCCTGCAATCTTGCCGGCATCTTTAGTAGCTTGGCGTTGTGAATCATTAAAATAAGCGGGTACTGTGATAACGGCTTCAGTGACGGTTTCACCTAAGTATTCTTCAGCAGTTTTTTTCATCTTTTCGATTACTTTTGCTGAGATTTCTGGTGCGGCCATTTTTTTACCTTTAACCTCTACCCAAGCATCACCATTGTCAGCTTTGACAATTTTGTAAGGCACAAGATTAATATCTTTTTGTACTGCGTCTTCATCAAAACGACGACCGATTAAACGTTTAATCGCATACAGTGTGTTTTCAGGGTTAGTGACTGCTTGGCGTTTTGCCGGTTGACCCACCAAGACTTCTTCACTGTCTTTAGGGTAGGCAATAATCGATGGGGTGGTACGATCACCCTCTGAATTTTCAATAATTTTAACGCTACCGCCATCCATAATAGCGACACATGAATTTGTTGTACCTAAGTCAATACCAATAATTTTTGACATTTTTTAACTCCTTATGTTTGATATACCTCCTATATAGGGGTGGTCAAATATTTTTCAAGGAATTAAGACAAAAATATTTACAGCTTGGATTTCAGATGGTCTTCGACCGATTTAGGCACAAAAGCACTGATATCACCGCCGAGCATGAGGATTTCACGCACCAATGAGGATGAGATATTGGCATATTGTTCAGCGGGCGTCATAAACAAGGTTTCGATGTTAGGGTTGAGGTGTTTGTTCATGCCTGAGAGTTGGAATTCGTATTCGAAGTCACTCACCGCTCTGAGTCCGCGCAGGATAACTTGCGCATTTTGTGCGTTAGCAAAATCAACTAACAAGGTATTAAAGCTTAGCACTTCAATGTTGTCGATGTTCTTAAGTGCTACGCTGGTAGTCTGAATACGATCGTCAATATTAAGAAAAGCTGCTTTTTTACTATTCTGGGTAATACCAACAATGACTTTATCAAACAAGGTACTAGCACGACGAATCAAATCGATATGGCCATTGGTAATAGGATCAAAAGAGCCGGGATAAATTGCAATTTTTTTCATAATATTTCTAATAAGCAGTAATTAACTGCACCAGATTGCTTTTGTTTAATGATTTCGATTTTTTCCGAAAAATTTTCATGTAAGAAACTCTGTGTTATCTCAAATTCAGATTCTATATAGATTTTGCTATGGGTTGTTACAAAATCGCTGTTTTTTAGTGTTTTTAGCGCTTTTGAGACTAGGTTTTTGTTAAATGGTGGGTCTAACAGCACAAAATCAAAGATTTCTGTGTTTCTTTGATTTAAAAAAACGAGGGCATCTTGGTTTAAAAAGCTGATTTTAGTTGATTTTAATAATTTCCGATTTTTTTCTAAACTTTGAAAGGCGCTTAAATTTCTCTCGATACTGGTGACTTGTTTAGCGCCGCGAGATAAAGCTTCAAAGCTTAGTGCGCCACTGCCAGCAAATAAATCTAGATAAGTTTTATCAAAAGATTCAAATTGAATCCAGTTGAACAGTGTTTCTCGAACTTTACTTGGTGTAGGTCTTAAGCCGTCAGCATCGGGAAAGCTGAATCTTCTACCCCGATACTCACCACCAATGATTTGAAAGGTGTTGCTGTTGGCCAAAGGCTATTTTTTATAAGCGTCGTATGATTCTTGCA
>QOAH01000021.1 GCA_003978185.1 Candidatus Thioglobus sp. | reverse complement strand
GTACCAAAAAAAATGCTTAGTCAGTACACATTAACAACGTGCCAAAGTGGTTACGCAACTAATCAATTACTGTCTAATATCAAACACTGTAATCGCCTTGAGCAAATATTAGCCAGAGCAGACATGCATAGTGATGAATGCATTATGTTGGATGACAATGGTTATGTTATTTCAGTAACACAGGGTAATATTTTTGCGCTGAAGTCTGGTGTACTGCTAACTCCCGGTTTAGATAAATGTGGTATTGAAGGCACACGCCGTTCAATAGTGTTAAAAATAGCAGATGATCTGGGTTTTCAAGTTAATGTGGGCGCAATCACACTACAAGAATTGTACGAATGTGATGAAGTATTTATCACCAATAGTGTGATTGGCATTAAACCGATTACAAAAATTAATGATAAGGTGTTTGCTCAACAACAAGCAACGCAGGAAATAGCACACGCTTTTAATCACTATGTATCAAAGCGAAAGAATGCAGTTTTATTAAAACCGAAAAAGCCTTATTTCAAAGTTTTGTTGGCATCAATTACTGCGTTAATATTGGCATGGGCTTATTGGGCAAATATGATTAAAACCGTCGAGTCTTTTGTTTATCAATTACCCAAAGGTGCTAATATCACCTCAACAGCAGAAGATCTTAAACGCTATGGCTTGATTCATTCAAGCTATTTTGTGGTGAGTGCAGCCAAAGTTCTTGGCCTTGAGTCACAACTTAAATCTGGCCATTATGATATATATCCAAATATGGGTGTGATTGAGTTGCTAGGAAACTTCTCATCGGCAAAAGTAGCCAATCGAAATATCACCTTGATTGAAGGCGAGACCGTATCCCATTACTACCAACAATTGCTTAACACCAAGTCGTTGAAATCAAGTGGTTCTCTAGATGAAACCATGCACTTAACGGGCATAAAAAAACCTTATGAAGGGTATTTCTGGCCAGACACTTATCAAATTAATTATGGTGATAGTGTTGCCAGCGTGTTTAAAAGAGCTCATCAAATGATGCAAGAGAAGCTAGGCATTGAGTGGCAAGGGCGCGATAAGGCGTTAAATTTAAAAAATGCAGATGAAGCACTAGTATTGGCATCCTTGATTGAGAAAGAAACCGCACACAATGAAGAAAAATCAAAAATAGCAGGTGTGTTTATGCGTCGCTTAAAGAAAGGCATGCGTCTGCAAACTGACCCTAGCGTTGTGTATGCTTTAGGTAGCCGATATAAAGGCTCACTCAGTAAGCAAGATTTAAAATTTAACAGCCCTTACAATACCTACCGACACAAAGGCTTGCCACCGACAGCGATTGGCTCTGTTGGTCAGGCTTCATTACGGGCGGCTATGCATCCAGCCTCGGGTGATACTTTGTATTTTGTTGCAAAAAAAGACGGCAGCCATGCCTTTGCAAAAACTTACAAACAGCACCGACTTAATATCAAAAAGTATCTAAAATAAAACCCATGGAAAGAGGAAAATTTATCACCATTGATGGGGTTGAGGGCGCAGGAAAAAGCACCCAAATTGAGTTTATTTGTGAATACTTAAAAGCCAAGGGTGTTGATGTTATTTTGACGCGTGAGCCCGGCGGCACAGATATAGGTGAGAAAATTCGAACACTCTTACTGAGTAATTCAACAGGAAAAATGCATGCTGATACAGAGTTGATGTTGATGTTTGCTGCCAGAAACGAACATATCCAAAATAAAATCATGCCCGCTTTAAAACAAGGTGATTGGGTGTTGAGCGACCGCTTTACTGATGCTTCTTATGCCTATCAGGGCGGCGGCAGAGGTTTAGATGTTAGCCGTATTGCACAATTAGAGCAGTGGGTATCGCAAGACTTCACCCCGGACATGACATTACTATTAGATGTGCCGGTTGAGATTGGCATGTCCCGAGTAGAGTCACGGGGCAAGAAAGACCGAATTGAGCTAGAGGCCACAGATTTTTTTAATCGTGTGAGGCAGGCCTATATCGACCGATCTGAGCAGTTTCCAGAACGTATCAAGTTGATTGATTCTTCACAAACGGTAGAGCATACTAAGCAACAGATTAAAGTTATTTTGGACTCACTATGATGCTACCTTGGCATAAATCTGCCTTTACAAAGTTGAGTCAGATGATTGATCAAAATCATCTACCACATGCGCTGCTAATTACTGGCATGCCACAGATGGGTAAGTTTGAACTGATGCAGCAATTGGTGCAAACCTTATTGTGCCATAATCAATCTTGCGGTGAATGCCATGTGTGTCGCGCTATTGCTAAAGATAATCCAAGAGAAACACTAGAAACATCAACCCTGATTCGCAGATCGTACTATCCGAATATGGTGTTTTGTCGAACCGAAGTCAATGACCGAGGCGTAGAATCAAAAAATATTCGCATTAATCAAATCCGTGCTTTTTGTGAGGCATTGAATAAAACTGCCGATGATTTACAAATTGGCGTGTTATTTTATGCAGACCAAATGAATGTAAGTGCGGCCAACAGTTTGTTAAAAACGTTGGAAGAGCCTCGAGATAACACACTGATTATTTTATTGGCGCACAATCCTAAGAATTTGCCAGCGACTATTTTGTCCCGTTGTCAAAGTGTGCACCTTTCTCCAGCCTATAATGAGGCGACAAAAACTTGGCTTATGGATCATATCAGTCAAACGCAAAATGCAGATTTTGATGTGGCACAATTATTAGAAAACACGCATGGTGTTCCTTTTAAGGTGCTTTCAGAGCTTTCTGGTGATGGATTTATTCATTATCAAAATTGGCAAAATCAATTATTAAACATGGTGGCACACCCAGCTACACTGAGTGAAGTGCAAGATTTTGAAGGCAATGAAGTAGAGGTTCTGAATTGCCTACAAAATTTAGTGATTGAAGGCATTCGTTTGAAAGCGTTAGGTCATGAGGGTGGTTTAGTTGAGTTAAATCAAGTAGTTAAAACAGTAAAATCAGATTTTTTGTTTAGGTTGTTGGATGATATTTATCATGCGATTGACTTATCAAAAACTACCGTGAATATTAAATTATTATTGGATAATGTTTTGATTGTATGGTCACACATTACACATTTAAAGCGCTATCCGCAAATTACTAAGACATAAAGGAGTTATGGCATGAGCCAATCAGACGATTTATTTGAACAAGCAAAAACCGTTATTCCAGGCGGCGTTAATTCACCAGTACGTGCTTTTAATGGTGTAGGTGGAAACCCGATTTTCTTTACCAAGGGTGAGGG
>QOAH01000053.1 GCA_003978185.1 Candidatus Thioglobus sp. | reverse complement strand
ATGCTAATAATGCATACGATATGATTTTGGAAAATAATAGCGATGCTTTTCTTGAATTTAATAACAATACAAGACACCTTTATCGTTAATTTACCATCTTTAGGATGTGCAGGGTAAATATGTGGTGTAGAATAAACTTAGTTTCATAAGAATAAGGAGTGAAAAATCTAATGTTTGAGAAGCCTATGAACCAAAACCTTGGGACCAATAAATTTGGTAACAGGGTACACGTTAGCATCAGCAAGCCATCAACGGATGTAACCGAGTTGGACCACGTTGACCCTAACTATGTCAACCCTAGGAATAATGTAGAGACTGCTATGGAGGGTGTGGGTAAGGACAGCGATAGAACTGTGAGGCACATTTATTATGACAGGTCTAAGGTTAAGTCACACTAATTATATAGCTGAGTCTGATGATGCCTCTGTAGGGCGGAAGATACGCTGCTGGCAAGAGGTTGGCAAGTCACTTACCCTAAGCTGAAATCACAAGAAAATAAAATAGGAAAACCGCTCGGCTATACGTTATTTATATTGTCATGTATAGCTTGGGTTGCAGTTTTACTATTACCATTTAGTAATTTTTCAGTAGCTAAAATTGTAGGGGCAACTACAATTTTATATTAGCCGAGTTACTATTCTGGGGTTCAATTGTATTGTTAGGTAAAACGTTTTGGACACAAATTAAGGCTTTCTTTATTAGAAGATAGATAATTTAATAATTTTAGAAAGTACTAATTATCACACCTAACCCAGTTTCTCCTGCCGCCCTCGCTTCTAAAAAGGGTGGGTGATGATTCTATCTAAATAGCCAATCATCCAAAACCATCTACTATTTTTATAGTTATTTCAGGCGTAGAATAAAAAGTAAGATAATCATTTGGAGAGGATTATGAAACTAGGAATAGTGGTTTATTCTAATGACCCTGAGACAGTCTTTAATGCATTTAGACTAGGTGCCTTCTCTTTAGCAAAAGGAGACAGTGTTAGAGTGTTCTTATTAGCAAAAGGTGTTGAAAGTGAAACACTAGATGATAATCAATTTAAAGTCTCTGAACAGATGCAATCTTTTGTTGATGCCAATGGAGAGATATTTGCTTGTGGTACTTGTCTAAAGATTAGAAAATCTGAATCCTCGGATATGTGTCCAATGTCAACCTTAGAAGATTTACATCTTATTATCGAAGAATCAGACAAAGTGCTTACTTTTTAGTAGGAATATTTAATTGGATAGCACCTCTGTTATTGATTTTGATAAGATTATTATTAAGAAGCTGGAGTAATTACCAAACCTCACATCTGACTCAGTTTCCCCTGCCGACCTCACTTATAAAAAGGGTGGGATCCTTAATTTAAGGCTTACAATTTAGTTATAGGTGCGTTACAATATTTGTGGTTATGAATTAAAATCTAAATAAATTCTATTGGATTAATACTCTAAACCTATCGGCTATCAATTACAAAGTAAAAAATGAGAATAACAATTAAAAAAGCAGTGCTAATCGGATTGGTTTCATTGAGTGTTTCGTTTCAAACCTTAGCAGAAAATAAAAAAACGTACTACCCAACTGGTGAAGTTGAGTTAGTTAAAGAATATGCTGACGGTAAACAATCAAAAAGAACCATCTATGACAAAACTGGCAAGGTTAAAGAGGTTTTGGAATATGATGCCGACGGCAAACAATTAAAACTAACCATCTATTATGACTCTGGTGTGGTTAAGGGCATTGGAGAGGTTGTAAATGGCAAGATTTCAAAATCAACCGTTTATTATGAGAGCGGCAAGACAAAAAGAGTTGTAGCGGCTATTGATGGAAAGATATCAAAAATAACTGTCTATCATAAGAATGGAAAAATTAAGAGTATTACAGAGTACTAAATTTCATACCTTTCACCGTCGTCTTCACTTCTAAAGAAAGTGATCAGCGTGGAAATTCTATTTAAGTAATTCATAAGAGATGGTTTACAATGATGCTTATGAACTTAAAAGCATCATTGTTAATTTCATTCTTAATTTTGTCTTCATTGGGTTTGACCTATGCAACTGAGGATCAAGTTACTCAACAAGAAATTAAAAATTTTGGAAATACAGTAAATATAAATGATGAGTTTCGTACTTCAAAATTTAAAAATAACAACGCTCAACAGAGTGTTATCCAAACAACAAAATCGAAGTTAAATAAAGACACAGTCTCATTCGATATTAGCTATACGTGCGAAGGCATCATAATCGATGGGGTTGAGCTTTGATTTACTAAGCAGGAACAAACAATGGATTCAGAGATTTCAAAAGTAGAAGTTACCGATATTAATATGCCATTCTTCTCAATGGTATGGTTTATGGTTAAGTGGGCAATAGCATCAATTCCAGCAATCATCATATTGTGGACGCTATTTGTAATGTTTGGTGGCTTGATTGGCGGATTAACCCATATTTAATAAATACTATGAAAATAAAAATATTATTATTAATCCTATTGCTTATTATTTCTTTTCTAGTATTCCAGAATACTTTGAGAATCAGTTTTCTTAATGCTTGCCAGTTTTGTAATTTAACAGAATTAGACCGCCCAGACGCAAACCTTTCAAAAGTAGATTTTAGAGGATCTAATCTTTCAGGATCTAACCTTTCAGGATCAAATCTATCGGAAGGGTATCTTAGATATGCAAACCTTTCAGATGCAAACTTTTCGGGCGCAAATCTTACGAATGCAGATCTTAAAGGCTCAAAACTGTCAGGTGCAAACCTATCAGAAGTGGATTTTATGGGTGCAGATCTTTCAAAAGCAGACCTGACAGCGGCCAACCTTAAAGGGGCAAATCTTTCACAAGCAAACCTTAAGGAAGTAATTTTTTCTAAAGTGGATCTTTCTCAAGTAGATCTTTCTCAAGCAACTCTTAAAGGTGCGAATCTTTCAAAAGCAAACTTCTCAAAAGTAGACTTTACAGGGGTAAACCTATCGGGGGTAAGCCTCGCAGGCGCAAATCTTAAGGGCTTAGACTTTACAGGGGCGAAAGGCCTGACAAACACACTATTTGCAGAGGCAGACCTTACAGGGGTAAACCTTTCGAAAATAGACCTTCAGGGAGTTAATTTTAAAAGTGCAAACCTTTCAATGGCAAACCTTTCTAGCGCCAAACTTAAAAGTGCGGATCTTTCGAAGGTTAATCTTTCAGGGGCAAATCTTTCAAAGGCATACCTAAGGTATGTAGAATTGAAAAGTGCCGATCTTAAGGGTGCTGATCTCTCACAAGCTGATCTTAGAGGTGCTGATCTTAGAGGTGCTGATCTTAGAGGTGCAAGTCTCAAGGGCACATCCCTCAAATATGCAAATCTTTCAGGTGCAAACCTTTCTGGTGTCGATCTATCAAGCTCGAATCTTTTAGGGGTAAACCTTTCTAAATCAAATCTTTCAGGGGTAAATCTTTCAGGGGTAGATCTGTCAAGCTCAAATCTTTCAGGTGCAATACTTTTCAAAGCAAGCCTTGTGGGCACAAAGGTTGGTCTGAAGACAAATTTAAATGGAGTAGACTTTAAGGAGGCCTATCTGTCAGGAGTGGATCTTAGAGGGCATGAGGTAGGGATAGGCGCTGTAAGCCTTAAAAGCGCCAGACTTTGTAATATAAAAAGTTCATGGGATCTGAAAAATTCAGACTGTGATAAATAATTAAGTTTGGTAGATCGATGAAACTAAAAATATTGTTAATTGGTTGGGTGGTATTAGGTACGTCCATGCAAACATTGGCATCCCCAACTGGTGTGGCTGAGCCGGTTGAAGAGTATGTTGATGATAAAGTATCAACATGCACCCGCTATTTTAAGACTGGTGAGATTGATCAGGTTGTAGAATATGTTGATGGAAAGCAATCA
>QOAH01000147.1 GCA_003978185.1 Candidatus Thioglobus sp. | reverse complement strand
ACCTCATCTCTCACACCCCAATATAAATACATTGGTCGGTTAAGTTTGTTGGCGATTGCATGTTCGATAATCGACTTAATAGGGCCTAAACCCGTACCGCCTGCTACCAAAATAACCGGTTTTTTGCTGTCTTCTCTAAAGAAGAAATCCCCTTTAGGTCCTTCGATTCGAAGCAATGATTTTTCTTCTAGTTCATTAAAGACAAAATTGGTAAACTTGCCATTTTCTATTTGACGAACATGTAATTCAATCAGGCTAGAATTTGTTGGTGCATTGGCAATTGAAAAAGCACGAGGTTCAAAATCAGGGTGGATCAAATCAACATATTGGCCGGCCAAATATTGCAATGATTCAGAACCAGGAATTTTTAATAAAATTTGAGTAACATCATGGTTCAAGCGCTTAATACTCTCTACCTTACAAGGTAGATTCCTAACTTCAATATCAGCAACACTATCTAGCTCATTGATCACAAGTGAGATGTCAGACTTAGCCCTACATTGGCATAATAACGCCATACCTTCAGCTACTTCTTCCGGCGTAATGCCGTTAGGTATATCACCCTCATAGCCTACTTCGCCTTCCATAATCGTAGCCTTACATTTACCACAAAAGCCTTTTTGACAGCCATAAGGGAAATTCAAACCATGAATGAGTGCATCATCCAAAATAGCGCTATCGCCATCGGTTCTAAAAACTTTACCACTGACTTGATTTTCAATTGTAAACATGCGTTTATATCTAATAATTTAAGTGCTGACATTATAATGTAGGTTATATCTATTAATGCTTAGTAATTTAAAGCCTTTATGACACAATCAACCAACAAGACTGTTGTATTTTTAATGGGGCCTACTGCCTCAGGAAAAACTGATCTAGCCATTCAATTAGCACAACAATTCAAAGCGAGAATTATCAGTGTTGATTCTGCACTTATTTACAAAGGCATGGACATTGGTACTGCCAAGCCTGACGCAGGCACATTAAAAGCCTACCCACACCACTTGATTAACATTTGTGAACCAGACCAAGCTTATTCTGCTTATGATTTTGTCGGGGATGCTAAACAACAAATACAAACTGCTTTTGAAAACAACGAAACACCTGTTTTAGTAGGTGGAACCTCGTTTTACTTCAATGCGCTTGAACATGGTTTATCAAATTTGCCAAAATCCACCAATGAATCAAGAGAAAAATACAATCAATTGTTAAAAGAAAAAGGTTCGGCTACACTGCACAAAGAGCTAGAGAAAATTGATAAAAAAGCCGCTGACCGCATTCACCCAAACGACTCTCAACGCGTTACACGTGCACTAGAAGTGTTTGATTTAAGTGGAAAAACACTAAGTGATCTGCAAGGCAACAAAAAACTAGGTATTGATTACCCAATCAAAAAAATTATTCTAATGCCGCCACGTAGCGAACTACATCAACGAATTGAAAAACGTTTTTTATCTATGATGGATGAGGGATTTTTGTCTGAAGTTGAGCAGCTTAAACAAAATCCAAACCTCCACGAAGATTTACCCTCAATTCGCTGTGTGGGCTATCGACAAGCTTGGCAATATTTAAATAAAGAGATAAATGAAGGCGCCATGATCGAAAAAGCCATTATTGCCACACGTCAATTATGCAAACGCCAAAGCACTTGGTTAAAAAGTGAAACGGATGCATTAATTTTAGAAACGATTGATGTTGAGTCAGTCGTAAATTTTATCCAGCAATAGCTCGTTTAAAAGCCTTGCCTCGGGCTTCAAAATTATCAAACATATCAAAACTAGCACAAGCAGGAGATAACAAAACCACACCATCATTAACCATACTGCTTGCCAAACTAACGGCCTCATCCATTGAATCGGCGTAACTAACGATGGATTTTTTGATACCTGCCCCAAGTGTTTGTGCACTCTGCCCGATCAGCACCACACTAGCGACATCCTTGTCAATCAGATCAAATAATGGGGTGTAATCTTCTTGCTTGGCAACACCACCCGCAATAAGCACAATATTCTCATGTTGATCAATCAATGCATTTAAAGCCTTGATGGTAGAAATAACATTAGTGGCTTTGGAATCGTTATAGTAATCCACTCCTTGTTTTTTGACTACCCATTCAAGTCGATGCTCTAAACCCTTAAAGGCTTTAATGCTTTCAACCATAGAATCTGCACTAAGACCAATCTGATCACCCAAAGCGAGTGCTGCCAATACATTGATGATATTGTGCTCCCCAATAAGCTGCATATCGCCAACATACATCAATACATCATCGCCTTTTAGAAAATAACAACTACCATGACAAGTCACTGTACCAAAATCAGTGGGTTGTTTTGGCATATCTACACCAAAGTGTTTGACTGATTCTTTTTTAGGAACTAAGAGTTCATCAATGTTCACCACCAAATGTTGACAATATTGATATAAACTTAGTTTTGAGTCTATGTATTGATCAAAGTCATTGTATCGATCAAGATGATCTGGTGTAATGTTGAGCACCACACCAGTTAGTAGATTTAAATTCTGCGTGTAATCCAACTGGTAACTCGATAATTCCAACACATAATATTCAATTGCGTCATCCAGGCAATCTAGTGCAGGTTTGCCAATATTGCCACCAATGGCTACTTTCTTGCCTTCAGCAGCAATCATCTCACCCAACAACTGAGTCACCGTTGACTTGCCGTTTGAACCGGTAATACCAATAACCGGTGCGCTGACATAACGTGAAAATAACTCAATATCACTGGTCACTGCAATGCCTTTTTCTCTGGCCCAAATAACAATACTTTGTGTTTGTGCAATACCAGGGCTGATAAATATTTCATCAATATCGACCAATAAATCCTGCGTCCAATCCCCTAGCACAGGCTCTGAATCTGGGAACTCTGCTAAATAATCAGATATGAATGGGGGTTGAGTACGACTATCAGCTAACTTATAAGCAACATGTTGCTTTGATAAGAAGCGAGCAATAGAAAAACCCGTATCACCAAGACCTAAAACCAGTTTCATGCTTTTATTTAATTTGTTGGTATAATATACGGATATTTTATCACTTTTAATTTATAGGAATAAATCATGAGCACATTTTCAACAGTAACTGCCATTGGCAACATCAAAGTTAAAAATAAAGTTTTATCAGACACCATGAGATTGTTATCTTACACACTTGTGTTTGGTGGCTTGTCATCATGGTTTTCAGTTGTTTCAGGCGCAGGCTTCGGCTCAGCAATGATCAGCTCAATTGCTGCTATTGCGGTTAT
>QOAH01000067.1 GCA_003978185.1 Candidatus Thioglobus sp. | reverse complement strand
TATTGTATTACCCCACCATGAGTTATGCCCAGAAGGCACTATTATTGAAGTTGAAACAGGGGTTAGTGTTTGTGATGCACTGCTTGCCAACCATGTTGAAATTGAACACGCATGTGAGATGTCAAATGCCTGCACAACTTGTCATATCTACGTGCGAGAGGGTTTCGATGATATTGAAGAATCTGATGAAACTGAAGATGATTTGCTTGATAAAGCCTGGGGCTTAGACCCAGATTCTCGCTTATCTTGTCAGGCGATTGTTAGTGATACTGATTTAGTAATAGAAATTCCGAAGTATACGATCAACCAAGTTAGCGAAAACCATTAAGCAGCGTCTTTTTATATTCTATTGTGTTAGATTTAAAAAAAATATTTAGTCATTTATAATTTATAAACTCCCTGTATATTTTGTCAAACCTGCCTTGTAGAAGAGAAGGTAAAAATACTTGCTTAACGAAAAAACTTTAAATACTTTTTTAAAGTTTTAAAAATTTAGAAATAAAGCCTTGCTTTTCTTTAGGTGGTCCGAATTTTGCAACTACATCAACAGGTTTGGTTTTTGATAATAACCATTGAGGTATCGGTGGGTGCTCGCTACTACCACAAGACTTTCCTAAATTTTTAGGATGAAAGATCTTAACAAAACTTGGATTTTCTAAGTCATTGGTATAGACGATACCGCAGTAGCGTTCTTGATGTTCGTTAGTTAGAATTTTTTTGATACGATTGACGTTCTCGGTAAACACGTTGGCATCAATAATTTGATTAGGAACTGAGGCTAGTGTGTCATACAAATACCAACCATCTGGCTGATTAATGAGTTTTTGCAGTAGTGCGTCACAATCATCCCACTGCATAATGCCAATAAAGCGACCCTGAAACTCATCAATGTAGCTTGACATTAATTATTCTCGACCTCTTCTTCTAATGTTGAGTAACTTTTCACAAGTTCACTCCAGACACCTTTCTGCTGAACATAGGCTTTTATAGTGTGCTCCATGGTGATTGTTGGAATTGTTGGCGCATTAGGGCCTAGCAACGCATCTGTAAAGTGCTGAGTTGCTGAGCGATAATTAAGTTTTACATCGACACTAATCTGTTTAGCATTGTTTTTATTAGCAAAGATAAATTCATGCTTACTATGGCCTTTTGGTGGAATAGTGGTATCTCTAACAATGTGATTGATGGCCCAAGGATCATGTGTTTCTTTACCTTTTTCATCGACAGCCCAGCTTTTAAATATAACCGTTTTATCTTCATCCAGGTCATGATGATTATCCAATTTACCAGTTTCAAATAAGATATTTCCTTGATCGTCTGTTACTGTAGCTTCAATCCAAATATGACGAACTTGAGTCAAAGAGGTAGGTAAGTTATGGCCTGCACCAACATTGTAAACATCAACTCCTAATTTGAATAATTCATCACCTCTTTGTTCAAAGTGCACCGTGAGTTCTGCAGCATTTTGCAGACGTTTTTTGGCGATATCAGCATGTTTGCGTTTACGTAGACTCTTTGGCGCCATGATTGATGAAATAATGGCATTACCACCCACAAATTCATGTGAATGAACAATCGCTCTGTCTTGAGTGCCTAGTGTTGAAGCTTTACCGCTTAATCGAACACGCTTGTTAGCAAAGGTTTCAGGACGTTTAAGTGTTTTAGCAATTTGGATTGCCACCTCGACTGAATTCATGTGGCAATCTTGACAAACAATTTCATTCTGTGCGTAAGGGGAGACGCGCCATTCATCGTAAGTTCGCTCAATGGGTGTGCCATTCACTGGATGAATGATGTTATGACAACTGGCACACAGGTTTGCCTTTGTGTGTAATTCTGAATATTGAGTTTCATGATAAGGCGATTTTGAATTTTTGAGTGGGCCATATTTAATATGAGTCTCGGTATCGATAATGTGTGAGCCGTTACCATGCTCAGATGTTATTGTATCTTTAAGTGGTACGGCGCCAGAAATACTATGACAAACATCGCAAGTAACACCGCGAGCTGCTTTTTCAGAAATATCAAATGTGTTGGTTTTCTTATCCCAACTCACTGTTCCTGTTAATACTCCGATTGGAGAATGACAACCTGCACAGTAGTTAAATATTTTTCCATCTGTGGCTTTTAAGCCTTTTTTAAACTCCGCTAAAAAGATCGGATCATTCCAGGCATTTGAATGCATAGATCCGCGCCAGCCTTCATATTGCTTTGGATGACAGCCAGCACAAACCTCAGGATTCTCAAAACTATCCAATGTGGCTTTATGATTGTTTTTAGTGCGCAATAAAGAAGGTGCAAAAGGGCGGTCTATAGTTGGTGTAGTATCTAGCCCAGCTACGTCTTGATTAATGCCAACTGATGCAGCGTAGGAATGACTGAATGCAGTAATAGTAAATACTATAGAAAACAGAATAGATGTTATTTTTTTCATTGTTTTGATTCCTTTAACGTAGAGACTAAATAACTTGAATAGTAAGCTACTGCTTCGATTTCTTCGTCACTCATGGTGTCAACAATTCGACGCATGACTCTTTCATTGTCATTCGTGCGACCCCTATTTTTAAAATCTTTAAGGGTAGAAATTAAATACTGAGGCTGTTGATTGGCTAAGATAGGTACGTTAAGCTCTGTTAAGGCATCGCCATTTTTACCATGACAGGTAAAACAAGCTGCCTGACCTGTATTTGGATTACCGTTGTTATATAGTTTTTGCCCTAGTGTTAGGAGCGCCGTTTTTTTGGCATCAGTTTTAAGGTGTGCTATATTTTTGAATACAGGTGTTTTAACCTGAGATTCGTAGAAAGCACCAATATGTTCGGCGTCATATTTAGAGATTTCTAAGGCTATTTTACTCATCATCACGTTGTATCGATTGGAGCGTTTAAAGTCTTGAATTTGTTTGGCAATATAGCCAGCCGGTTGGCCTGCAAGACTTGGGAAGCTTGGTACAAAGCTATTACCAGTAGGTCCATGACAACCCATACATGCCATGGATTTTAGTTTTCCTTTTTTGACATCTCCCTGTGCTAAGGTGTTAAAACTAAATAATAGACACAATAAGCTAGTAGCCCAATATTTATTAGTAGTTGGCATTTGTTTTCCTTATAAAAAAATAACATAGCAGAATCGCTATGTTATCTTATAAAAAAACAAAAATCAAATCATCTGCTTATGGTGCAGAGAGATAGATAATATTATTCGATCGTAATACTTGGGAATGCGCTAATTGCTTTGTCTTGTTGGGTTAACTTAGCAGAGACTTTTCTGGCAA
>QOAH01000111.1 GCA_003978185.1 Candidatus Thioglobus sp. | reverse complement strand
TTGTACATCAGCAGGGCTTTCATCACCAGATAAGTACGTTGTAAGCCAGGCCAAATTAAAATATTCTGGGCCAGTGCTTTTTGGTGCTGGTTTTTTAAAATATTCGTCTGCTAACAGGGTGTTCAATAAATACTCGTCAACAAGGCCAGACCTCGCCCAAATACCATCTCGGTCATAATCTAACTGTTTAGACTTCTTAATCCAGCTATCTAGTAGGGTGTTAGCAGGGCCGGTATCAAATCCTGTAACAATGCCTTTTAAAACCTGTGTTAAATTAGCAATGCCGCCCAAGTTAATGACCACACCCTCTTTACCCTGCAATAAATGCTGATGATACATAGGTGTTAACGGCGCACCCTGGCCTGCAGCAGCGATATCGTTCATACGAAAATCACTAACTACAGTAATACCGGAACGCTCTGCAATAATAGCGCCATGTCCAATCTGCATAGAATATTCACCACCTTGATGGAAGATAGTTTGGCCGTGTGAGCCAATCACCTTGATGTCTGTTGCTGAAATATTGGAATTTTTGAGTAAAACAGCAACCGCATCAGCAAAAAAATGAGCAACCTGTATGTCGATACCTGCCAAATCTTTTAATTGAGTTTGTCCGCTCTGAGTTAATTTTTGCAGTTGTTGTTTTAACGATTTTGGATAAGGCAAGTAAGTTTGTGCTAACAGTTGTGTTGCAGTTGTATTAATAACAACTGCATCAACACCATCCAAACTGGTGCCAGACATAAGGCCAATACAAAGGTTAGCCATGGCAATTTTTGTATTTTTTGCCGGATCCACAAGGACAAGGGTCGTTACGCCCCGCCTTTTCAACCTTTGCTTGTTCGTCTTCTTGCATAACACTCTCAACTTCATGATTGTCTACACCGGTTGTACCAAGTGCTTCATGTTGCGCTTGCACACCCTCGTTGTTTTGCTGCTCAACATCATCAGCACTAGTATTCTCATTAAGCACAACACTAGATAACGACTTAACAATTTCAATATTAATGGTGTCTAAAAGCGATTCAAACATAGTAAAAGATTCACGCTTGAACTCTTGTGCTGGGTTCTTTTGTGCGTAGCCGCGCAAGTTGACACTTTGTCGTAAATAGTCCATTGCCGCCAAATGCTCTTTCCAAAAATGATCTAGGGTTTGTAACATCACCGCTTTTTCAAACCCACGCATTGACTCTGCACCAGCAATCTCTTCTTTGTAATCACAAATTGAGCTAAGACCCTCAACAATCCTACCTTCAAGCTCATCAACATCAACACCCTCGTCTAGCCATTGTTGTAAAGGAAAGTCTGCAGCGTAGTCTGCTTTTAAAACATTATGCAAACCCTCAACATCCCAATCTTCTTCAGCCTGCTCAGTTGAGATATAACCCACAAATAAATCACTAACCACGCCTTCGCGTATTTGAATAAATCGATCTTGTACGTCATCAACACCCATTAACTCGTCACGCAGCTGATAAATCACTCTACGTTGATCGTTAGCAACATCATCGTATTCTAAAAGGTTTTTACGTGCATCGTAGTTCATACCTTCGACTTTTTTCTGTGCATTTTCAATTGCACGATTCACCATCTTGTGCTCAATCGCTTCGCCTTTTTCCATACCTAGTCGCTGCATCATTGCCGCCATTTTTTCACTGGCAAAAATACGCATCAAGTTGTCTTCAAGTGAAAGATAAAAACGCGTCGAGCCTACGTCACCTTGACGACCAGAACGACCACGCAACTGATTATCTACACGACGAGACTCGTTACGCTCGGTGCCGACAATATGTAAACCACCGGCTTTAATAACTGCCTCGTGCTGAACTTGCCAGTCGGCCTTTTGTTTGTCGCTTGCACCGTCTGCCAATTTACCACCCAGAACAATATCTGTACCACGGCCTGCCATATTGGTAGCAATGGTAACCGCACCAATACTGCCTGCATTGGCAATAATTTGCGCCTCACGCTCATGCTGTTTGGCGTTTAAAACCTCGTGCTTAATCTTTCTTTGTGTGAGTAAATCAGAAATAGATTCGGAGTTTTCAATACTACTGGTGCCAACTAAAACAGGTTGTCCTGTTTTCTGGCAACTCTCTACATCAATGGCAATCGCCCCAAGCTTTTCTTCCAAGGTCAAATAAATTTGATCTGATTTATCATCACGAGCAGACGGCTTATTAGGTGGAACAACCACTGTTTCAAGTGCATAAATATCTTGGAATTCTACTGCTTCAGTATCGGCTGTGCCAGTCATGCCGGAAAGCTTGTTGTAAAGTCTGAAGTAGTTCTGAAATGTAATCGAGGCTAGTGTTTGGTTTTCCTTTTTAATGCTCACGCCTTCTTTGGCTTCAATAGCCTGATGCAAGCCTTCTGACCAGCGACGACCCGGCATAGTTCTGCCAGTAAACTCATCAACAATGACAACCTCATCTTCTTGAACAATGTAGTCCACGTCTTTTTTGAATAGAACATGGGCGCGTAACGCTGAATTAATGTGTTGCATCAACAAAATGTTACTGGCATCATACAGGCTTGCACCTTCGGGTAAAGCACCTGCATTGATGAGCATGTCTTCTGCTTTAGCATGGCCGTCGTCAGTTAAAAAGACTTGCTTGTGTTTTTCATCAACGGTGTAATCACCGGCTTCCTCGATCACAATTTCTTTACCTTCGCCGCTCTCTGTCTGCTTAGAAAAATGAGGAATCATTTGATTAATCGCCTGATAAACAGCCGAGTAATCATCTGCCGCCCCTGAAATAATCAGCGGTGTTCTGGCTTCGTCAATCAAGATGGAGTCCACTTCGTCAATAATTGCAAAATTAAGGTCTCGCTGCACTTTTTGCTCAGTGGTAAAGGCCATATTGTCTCTTAAATAATCAAAGCCTAGTTCGTTATTGGTCGCATAAACAATGTCACGCGCGTAAGCCGCTTTCTTATCTTCTGGTGGTGTGTTAGAAGTAACAACACCAACACTAAGGTCTAAAAAGTTAAATACTTTACCCATCCACTCGGCGTCACGAGCAGCCAAATAATCATTCACTGTTACTACGTGTACACCTGCACCACTTAGTGCGTTCAAATAAGCGGGCAAAGTGGCTACCAGCGTTTTACCCTCACCAGTACCCATTTCTGCAATATTGCCGTCATTGAGCACCATGCCGCCAATCATTTGTACGTCATGATGTCTAAGTCCTAATACGCGAACGCTGGTTTCTCGAATTACGGCAAAAGCTTCAGGAAGCAAAGAATCTAAAGTAACCTGCTGCTCTAACTGTTGCTTAAAAAATT
>QOAH01000043.1 GCA_003978185.1 Candidatus Thioglobus sp. | reverse complement strand
ATCCAATGGTTCTTATCTAGCTTTTTAACAGTAATTGCCTCGCCACCACTTTGTGCGCTGATACTAATGATATGCTTAGAAAAATCCCGAATCAAATAACTGCCTGGAATCCAGTTGGGTAATGAAAAAACTTGCCCCAATGGGTTGGGACTCTCAAGCGTTAATTCGACTTGAAAAATATGTGCGTGTAAATCCTTGGGTGTTATTTTATAAAGGATTTTTACCTGACTCATGGTGCCAAAATATCTAAAGTTGCTTTGTATTCAAGCACTGCTTTTTGATAATTGGTAGCAACCTGTGCATAACCAAGCTGAGCATTTTGTTCATTGTTTTGTGCGCTAATGACGAAGCTTGCCTTGCCAGTGCCATTGGCATATTGGGATTTTTCTTCTGTTGTTCTGTCTTTAGCAATCATAATTTGCTTTTGATTAGATTTAAGCAATTCGCTCAATAGAATAATTTTTTCTCGCAAAGTAGTGATGGCTATTGACAGGTCAAGGTTCTGCTCTCGCTTATATTGTATTAGTCTTTTAATTTTGATTTGTGCCTTTGTAATATTACTCGAGCTTTTGATGCCACCCAATGGATAAGATAAGCCAAGACCAATGTTCCAACTTGCGCTTTGATTACTTAAAGCATTAGAATAATTAGTATTTTCTCCTTCACTCACCAGTCCTAAATTTAAATCCAATTGAGCCTGTGATTCATTTTTAAAACTCGCTAACTGGCGCTTGAGAATTTTCAAATCTAGATCGGTAATTTTTAACACCCTTGCCTTACCTAACAACTGTTTTTTATTGTATTGATCATTAAGCTTGTAAGAGCGATAAAGATTTTTCGTGTTGGTGATTTGATCAAAATCAATGCCTAAAGTTATAGCAATCTCATGACGCAGTACGACAAGGTCTTGCTGTGCTTGTAATAACTGCTGCTTGGCTTTTTGATAAGCATCTTCTTGCAATAAGACATCAACCTTATCGACTACGGAGGCAGTAAATTTTTTTCGAACCAAGACTAACTCTTGCTTTGCAAAAGACAATCGATGCTCATGAATTAATTGTTGCTCTTGCGCATAATTTAAATCAACAAAACGCTTTAGTTTTTTAAGAATAAAATTTTCTTCTTGCTCTGATCGAGACAAATTATGTTGAACTACCACCACCTGGGAAACATCTAATTCAAGACGATCATTGATACCGCCATTATTACGCAATAATGGGTACACATAATCCAAAGAAAATTTACTTTTTCCATCAGCAATATCAGTATCAATCCAAGTATGGGACAGTGTCGCCCTACTACCATTATCTGTAAAAGCCTTGTTAGCAGAAAAAATAACAGAATCTTTTTGGTCTTTATTGTAAGCTGTGGAAACACTCATTAACCAGTCTTCATTTGCTCTGGTAGCTTGCATTTCAACTTGTTTGATTTGAGCAGATAAGGCTTGTTGACTAAAAAACGGATGATTGTTTTTTAAAGACTGAACAAATTCAGCTTGTGTTATTGCTTGCGCTTGCAAAACCATACACCAAATCCCTGATATCAATAAAATATGCTTCATTTGGGTATTGATTTTTTAATTTCGTTAATAATAACGTAGAGCTTTTTACCCGAGGTATCAATCACCACATCGGCAACTTCTTGATAAAAGCCTTCTCGAGCAGCAACTAAATCACGGATAGTTTTTTCTCGATTGCTTGATTGTTCTAACAAAGGTCGCGCCTTAGAATTAGCCGTACGTTTTACTAACTGCTCAATACTAGAAGACAAATACACCACAAAACTATCACGTTTTAATAGCGCTCTATTTTCTTCCTTAATAACAATGCCACCACCTGTAGCAATCACAATATTGGAAATTTCACATAAATCTTGCAGCATCTTGGTTTCACGCTTACGAAAACCCTCTTCACCCTCTACATCAAAGATATGGTCAATCGCAACACCAGTACGCGCTACAATCTCAAAATCAGAATCAAAGAAATCACGCTTAAGTACACAGGCAAGGCGGCGACCGACTGAGGTCTTACCTGAACCCATTGGCCCGACTAAAACAACATTGGTGGTTCGTTTGCCCATGACCAGGTTAAATAGCGCTTAAGTCAGCTCGTAACTTGCACCGCAATAAGGGCAAGCGGCTTTGCCTTCTGAATCAAATTTCAAAAACACTTTGGGATGCATACTCCACTTTGATGCATCTTTGGGTGGGCAATGAAATGGTAAATCTTTGGCCTCTACAGTAAAAAAGACTATATGTTTGTTTTGAAAATTGTCTATCGATGAATTCATTGACACGCTCCTTTAGCAATCCAGTTTTTGTATTTATCATTACGACCATAAACACAATCAAAATATAAGGCTTGTAGTTGCTCGGTAATCGGGCCACGTGTGCCATTACCAATCGGTCGATTGTCTAACTCACGAATTGGTGTTACCTCAGCTGCTGTTCCAGTAAAGAACGCCTCATCCGCACAATAAACCTCATCTCGAGTAATGCGTTTTTCAATAATTTTATAGCCCAAATCACTTGCTAATGTGAAGATTGTATCACGGGTAATACCTGCTAAAGCTGAAGTTAGGTCTGGTGTATAAATCACACCATCTCGAATGATAAAGATATTTTCACCACTGCCTTCAGCAACAAAACCATCAATATCAAGCAGTAACGCCTCATCATAACCATCAGTCAATGCCTCTTGCAAAGCCAACATTGAATTAATGTAGTTGCCATTGGCTTTGGCTTTAGTCATGGAAATATTAACGTGATGACGTGTGTAACTCGATGTTTTAATGCGAATACCTTTAGTCATGTTCTCTTCGCCTAAGTACGAGCCCCATTCCCAGGCAGCAATAATCGTATGCACTTTTAGCCCATCCGCACGTAACCCCATGCCTTCAGAGCCGTAAAAACTCATTGGACGAATATAAGCGCTGTCTAGGTTGTTTTTTGAAACGGCGTCTTTTTGAGCTTGGTTAATTTCTGCCTTAGAAAAACCAATGTCCATATTCATAATCTTCGCCGAATTAAACAAACGATCGGTATGTTCCTCGATACGGAATATTGCCGGACCGTTAGCAGTTTGGTAAGCACGAACACCTTCAAACACACCCATACCATAATGCAATGTGTGTGTTAGCACGTGAACCTTAGCCTCTCGCCAATCAACCCACTCACCATCAAACCAAATAAAACCATCTCTATCGTCAAATCCTGGCATCTCTATTCCTTATCTAATTCAAATGCGCTGTGCAATGAACGCACCGCTAATTCTAAATACTTTTCAGCAATTACAAC
>QOAH01000134.1 GCA_003978185.1 Candidatus Thioglobus sp. | reverse complement strand
CACGCCTAAAGGCATCCCTATGAGTCGTATTGGTGCCGAGCTGATGAAAATAGCACTTCGTCGTATTCAAGACGAAGTAGAGAATCAAGGTCTTAGATTGAGTGAAAAAGAAATTAAAGAAGGCATACGCCGACAATTAAAAGGTGAGCTAGAAGGGCTAAAAGGCAAGTTAGATGGTAAAGCCAAAGACTGGCTTAGAAAATTAGGCTTATGAAAATTATCGACTCCCATTGTCATATTGACCGCGTTGATTTAGATCAGTTCGGTGGCAGCATGGAAAGCATGCTTGCTCACGCTAAAGATCTATCAGTAGAGGAATTTTTGTGCGTTTGTATTGATCTTGAACATTTCGATGATGTGTTTTCTTTAGCAAAATCGCACCAGCAAATTTATGCTTCGGTGGGTGTGCATCCAGTTGAACAAGAGGGTAAAGACCCAAGTGTTGAAGAATTATTAGCCCTAGCAGATCATGAAAAAATTATTGCTATTGGTGAAACAGGACTGGATTATTTCCATGTTAAAAAAGACACGGCTGATTGGCAGCGTGAGCGCTTCAGAAGACATATTGCAGCCTCTAATCAATCAGGCAAGCCGATGATTATTCATACGCGTGAGGCTAAGGCTGATACCATTGAGATCATGCAACAAGAACAAGCGCAAGCAGGGGTTATGCATTGTTTTTCTGAGGATTGGGAGACTGCTAAAGCGGCTTTGGATTTGGGTTTCTATATTTCATTTTCTGGCATTATTACTTTTAAAAGTGCAGCTGACTTACGTGAAGTCGCTAAGAAAGTACCGGCTGATCGCCTATTGGTAGAAACCGATTCTCCTTATTTAACACCCGTACCGTACCGTGGCAGAGCAAATTCACCTGCTTATACGTATTATGTAGCTGAAAAAATGGCGGAAATACGTGGGGTCAGTATTGACAATATTGCGCAACAAACTACACAGAATTTTAACGATTTATTTTTCTCAAAATAGTGGCAGTTTCTTTTCAAACCGTTGATGAATTTTCCGAAGGCCAGCGTCTAGACAATTACCTACTAAAGCATCTAAAGGGTGTGCCGAAGTCACATATTTACCGAGTCATTCGTAAAGGCGAAGTGCGGGTTAATAAGGGTCGAAAAAAGGCAGAATATAAATTACAACTGGATGATGTGGTGCGTATCCCACCGATTCGAGTATCAGAATCAGGACAAGTTGAAGCATCAGATAATCTGAAACAATTGTTAACTGATAGCGCACTATATGAAGATAAGGGTCTACTGATTATTAATAAACCAAGTGGTTTGGCTGTGCACAGTGGTAGTGGTGTAACCATTGGTGTGATTGAAGCTTTGCGTAGCATGTATAAAGATCCTGTTGAACTAGTGCACCGACTTGACCGGGCAACCTCAGGGGTGTTGCTTATTGCAAAAAAACGTAGTGTGTTAAAAAATTTGCATGAACAGCTGAATAAGCATCAAATGGAAAAACGTTATACCGCCTTGGTTAAAGGCACCTGGAGTAAAAAATGCCATACTATTGATGCGCCTTTATATCAAAACTCACGTTATACGGTTGTTGATGCCAAAGGTAAAGAAGCGATTAGCCACTTTCATCCTTTGAAGAATTTTCATCAACAAGGCTTTGAAGCCTCATTAGTTGAAGTTCTGATTGAAACTGGGCGAACACACCAGATACGCGCACATGCTAAACATGCCAATCATCCCATTGCCGGTGATGACAAGTATGGTGATCCTAGTTTTGATCGGCAGATTAAAGACAAAGGCCTGAAGCGCTTATTTTTGCATGCGCATCAATTAACTTTTACTAATCCACTGACCAACAAAATTCAAAAAGTTCGGGCACCACTTACCCAAGACTTACAAGATTTCTTAGATCAACTATGAGTGCTCAGCCAAAGATGGCCTCCTTTAGTGTGTATTTTCGACTCATGCGCCTTGATAAGCCCATTGGTATTTACTTATTATTATGGCCAACACTTTGGGCATTATTTTTAGCTCAGGGTGGTATCCCTCGCTTTGAATTGTTAGTTATCTTTGTGTTGGGTGTTGCCCTTATGCGTTCGGCTGGCTGTGTGATTAATGACTATGCTGATCGAAACATTGACAAGTTGATTAAACGCACACAAAATCGACCGATCACTTCAGGTGAGGTTAGCCCTCGATCCGCCTTGGTTTTATTTTTTATGTTAATGTCTATTGCTTTTGGCTTGGTACTAATGACTAATATTCTTACCATTCAGTTGGCGTTTATTGCTGCAGGACTAGCAACGCTCTACCCCTTTACCAAACGATGGACGCACTTGCCTCAATTCGTGTTGGGTTTGGCATTTGCTATGAGTGTACCGATGGCCTTTGCTGCAACGAATGGTTATGTGCCCGACTCGGCGTGGTGGCTATTTACTGCAACGGTTATTTGGACAGTGATTTATGACACCATGTATGCCATCGCAGATCGTGAAGAAGATTTAAAAATTGGGGTTAAGTCCACAGCAATATTGTTTGCAAAATATGATAAATTGATTATTGGTATATTACAAATTTGTTTATTATTTGTGTTTTTTAAAATTTCAGAAATTTTCAAATTGAACGTTTTTTACGACATTTCCGTGATTTTAAGTGCATTTTTAATGATTTATCATCAAAATTTGATCAAAAATAGAGATAAAACAGCCTGTTTTCGAGCTTTTTTACATAATAATTTTATTGGCATGGTGATTTTCATCGGAATCGTGGTTCACCTTGCTACATAAGGATTATAATGTTGCATAAATGCAAATATTATTATTTTTTGTCTTATTTTTAAGTTTTTTTTGTATTTTTTCATCAAAAAAACTTGACAAGCTTGTTTTTTGTAGTAAAAAGTTAATAACCAACTAAAAAGGTTGGGGTTTTTATAACTAAAGAGGTGAAACTATGTTTGATACTATTATCGGTTCATTTAAGAAGTTAACAGAAGCTGGTTTAGCTTTAATCGCATTAGCAATTGTATTGCAAGTGATTTTTGGCGCTAGTGTTCCATTTATTGGTGGCGATGTCATTGGCACCATTACTGGTATTGTTGCACAGTTAGGCGCAAATGGCCTAGTTGGTTTAGCTGCAATTGCTGTTATCTATTCTTTGTTTACACGCGACTAGTTAATACACATAAATACCAATAAAAAACCCGCCGAAAGGCGGGTTTTTTAGTTTCTAAAGAAAGACTAAATCCCTCTTAGTAATTCATTAATGCTAGTTTTAGAACGAGTCTTGGCATCTACTTGTTTTACGATAACTGCACAGTAAAGTGAGTAACTTCCATCTTTAGAAGGTAGGTTTCCCGATACCACAACAGAGCCTGCTGGAATACGTCCGTAAGAAACTTCACCCGTTGCACGATTGAAAATCTTAGTTGACTGACCAATGTAAACGCCCATTGAAATAACAGAACCCTCTTCAACGATTACACCTTCAACGACTTCTGATCTTGCACCAATGAAGCAATTATCTTCAATAATAGTTGGAGATGCTTGTAATGGTTCCAAAACGCCACCAATACCGACACCACCTGACAGGTGTACGTTTTTACCAATTTGTGCACAAGATCCAACCGTTGCCCAAGTATCAACCATAGTGCCAGAATCTACATAAGCACCAATGTTGACATACGACGGCATTAGCACTGTATCTTTAGCAATGAAAGAGCCACGACGTGCACTGGCTGGTGGTACCACACGCACACCTGCTGCTTTAAATTCTTCTGGGGTAAG
>QOAH01000050.1 GCA_003978185.1 Candidatus Thioglobus sp. | reverse complement strand
CTGTTAACTTTGTACTTTTCTGCAGTCGAAAATACAAAGTTCATTGTATTTTTTTGACGTTTGATACGTGTTTTCTTGATGCGACTATCTGTATAAAAAATTTTGTCATATGTTTGACTAAGTAACTTTACATTTTGAATGTTTAAGTGGATTTTTTTAACATTAGTATTGATGCTGTATTTGATTTTCTTGTCTAAATCAATAATAATTTGAGTGCGCTTGTCTGATGTTGCAAAGCGAAAATCTAACAAAGTAGCGCGATTGTCCGCATAAGATGCGCCGACATATAATAAAGTGATAAGTAAGGCTATGAATTGACGCATTGTAGTAATTGTGTGCCTATTGGAGTGTGAGTAGAAATATGAGCTCGCCTTTGCTGGTCAATACCGCTAAGAACAATGGTTAAGTCGGCTGGTGCAATTGCTCCTTTGCCAAGATCAGGCCATTCGATTAACTGAATATGGTTAGGGCCAAGATAGTCACGTATACCGATATATTCTAGCTCTTCGGGGTCGCTAAGGCGGTAACAATCAAAATGGTGAATATTAATGTCATCGTTCTGATAGCTTTCTACTAGAGAGTAGGTCGGGCTTTTGACTCGATCAAAACCAAAACTTTGAATAAATCCTCGAGCAAGCGTGGTTTTTCCTGCACCCAGATCTCCTTCTAAATAGATGACAACGGCATGGTTGATGTTGTGGGTGCACTGCGCCAGTTGTTGCGAAAATTGCCTTGTTGCTTTCTCGCTGTCTAGGGTTAGATTCAAAATAATATCCACATGTAGATGCTAAAAACACTTACTAAGACAACCCCTTCGAAGCGATTAATAATGTGTTTTTTGCTAAATTTATACGAGACTAAAAATAACAATACAGTCAACATTAGCATGACTGGGTAGTCTCTACTTAAGACGTCTTCTGGTACATTGGAAGGATGCATCAAGCCTGGGATGGCCAATACAGCAATGGTGTTAAAGAGGTTAGAGCCAATAACGTTGCCCACCACCATGTCAAATTGTTTTTTAAGTACGCTACTAATGGAGACAGCTAGTTCCGGCAAACTGGTGCCAAGCGCAACCACAGTTAAGCCAATGATTAAATCAGAGACTTCAAAAAACTTAGCAATTTCGACACCACCATATACCACCAGTTTTGCACTGGATATGAGCACCATTAAACTAACGATTAGCATTATCCAAGTTTTTTTGGTTTGACTTTTGTCTACGGCATGTTCAAGTTCATCGAATTCGTGATGTTTTTTATTTTTTGATTCTTTTAATGTGTATGCCAGAAATAAAATTAGTAGTGATAATAAGATAAGACCATCAACAAGGTCAAGACGCCCATCGCTTAATAGTAGGCCCGCACAAAGGGTAGCAACCATTAAGAAAATCCACTCCTTTTTAAGGATGTCTTCATGCACTTCAATTGGCACAATGATAGCGCTAATACCCAACACTAAAGCAATATTAAAAATATTAGAACCAATCGCATTGCCGATGCTTAAGCCTGTATTGCCATCCCACGCGGCCAATCCAGAAACTAGCATTTCTGGTGCAGAAGTACCAAATCCAAAGATAATAAGACCGATAATTAATGGCGATATTTTAAAAATATTGGCAATTTTTGCGCCATTGTCGGTGAATTCATCTGCGCTCCAAATTAATAGCGCAAAACCTGATAATAAAGCAATAATTGGTAGTAGAATATCTGTCATGTTTTGTATGATAAATAATTTTCCACCTATTATAAATGGATTGAGCGCTAATGAGTGAAACAGAATTTCTAATTGGCCGTAGCGGTTTAGATCTGCAGGATGATTTTTATCCAGAAGACCTGCCATCAGAATGGCGATTTGATTACTATTCTACTATGTTTAAGGCATTGTCCTTGCCGATTGACACTGATGAAGATCTAGATCAAATTTTTGAAGATATACAGGAGGCAGAGGAAGACTTTGAACTGGTTCTGTCAATTGAACAAGCGCAACTCATAAATACAACGCAATTGACATCCTTATTATCCAGTGTGTCTGAATATCAAGCAGACTTTACATTATTTTGTGTTGTTGATCAGTCGCCTGATAAGGCAATTATGGATTTATTGACCGGTTATCATGTGTGCTTTCAATCAACCAAACCACTCTTGCTTGATTTGAACGAGGTGCAGATTGATGCACAAACCTTAAGCTTTAATCAAACGCCTATTTTATATTCTGCTGAGGCGTGGGATGAGAAGCAGATGCGTTCTTATCTTGAAGACGTCTCAAGTATTAATGCAAAAACCATACTAATTTGTAAATTTGCAGAAAGCTCGGCATTGAATAAAATTCGTATTATTGCAGAATTGCTAGGCTATTAAAAACCAGAGTCGTGTTTTGAATATTTTATTAACCCGCCCATTGTTACAAGTTAGTGCGTTGCAGAACATGGTTAACGACAATGGACATCAATCTATTTTATTTCCCACTTTAGAAATTAAGGCGTTAAAAGCTACACCTTTGCATCAACAATATAATGCAGTGATTTTCATTAGTGCGAATGCGGTTGAATACGGTGTTACGATTTTAGAAAAGTTAAATCTCCAACATTGTCAGATTTTTGCTGTGGGTGCAGCGACTGCTAATAGAATTACCCATCATGGTTTCAAAGTTAATGCTTATCCAAGCCCACAAGCATCGAGCGAAGCATTGCTATCACTGAATGAGGTGCAACAACTACAAAATCAAAATATTTTAATTTTTAGGGGTAAGGGTGGTCGAGAAACCTTAAAAGAAGGTTTAATAAAAAAAAATAACCAAGTTGAGTATGTTGAAGTTTATGAAAGAGTTGAGTGCAAGGCAACTCAATTACATAAAGATTCTTTACTGCAGTTGTCAAATGATCAAGATTTTATAGCCACCGTTACCAGTGTTGAAAGTTTGTCTGCAATGGTGAATTTGATTAGAAAAATTGATGGTAATTTTCTTAATAAATTGCTAAAAACTCCGTTAATTGTCTTAAGTGACAGGATTGCAGTATTTGCAAAATCTGTTGGATTTTTACAAATTTATGTTGCTATAGAGCCCAGTGATAGCGCTATTGTTGAAAAGATTCATCAAATCGAATTAGTAAAATATAATACACTTGACAAATGAAATTAAGGTAGTTAAATTGTCGACTTCAATAGTTCTTCTGGGGAGAAGGAATGATTAAGTTAAGTGTTTCTAAAGCGGCAAGAATGTTAGGCATCAGTCGTTTTGATATTCAAGATCAAATTAATAGCGGTAAATTACACACGCATGAGGGTTATGTGACAACCGATAGTTTGAGGTTGG
>QOAH01000071.1 GCA_003978185.1 Candidatus Thioglobus sp. | reverse complement strand
GGGTGAAGGTGTTGTGGTTGACACACGTGGCGACAAGGCGTTATTTATGATTCCTGAAGTTGGTATGATGACACAAATAAAGTTTAAAACTTTGCCTGAGCGAGATGAAAAAGTAATGCTTAAGGTAGGCAGCGTCAATCTGGTTGATCGATTAGTGAATTTCAAGCCAGCTTAATTCACCATCAAGCTTAATGGCATTGCCTGCATTAGTTGCCCAATCCCCTAAAACATAACGAGTAAACCCTTCCCCAACATGGGTATTGAGGCGATGTGTATGTCCATGTATTAAATCAGCACCAGGATATTGCTGCATAAAGTCAGTAACAGCTTTTTGGTTGACATCCATAATTTCACGAGATTTAGTTTGTTGCGCTTCGACGCTTTTTTTGCGTAATTTGCCCACAAACCTCAATCGCAACTGCTTAGGTAGGTGAGTAAAGATAAAAGTAGTGATCGGATTACGCAACACCTTTTTTAATTTTTGATAGTTAACATCATCAGTGCATAACGAATCACCGTGTATCAATACATATTTTTTATCATGATGTGATAATACATAAGGCTCATTAATTAACTTAGCCCCCGATTGTTTTTCAAAGTCAGCGCCAATCAAAAAATCACGATTGCCATCCATAACAAACACATCAGTTGTTGAGCTGAGTTGTTTTAAAGCTTGAATTACCTCTTGGTAAGCGTTGTTGGATAGATCATCCCCCAACCAAGTGTTAAACAAGTCTCCTAGAATAAAAAGCTGATCAACTTGAGCCGCTTGTTCTTGACAAAACTTGACAAATAGATTGGTTTTATCCACCTCACCAGAGGCAAGGTGTAAGTCCGCAATAAGAAGCGAACTAGGCATCGTTATTGAACGTATGCTTTAGTAACAATAACCGCATCATTAGGCACATCTGCATGACCACTTTTGGTGCCCGTAGTAACTAAGCCGATTTTATCCACTACGTCTTGGCCTTCAGCCACTTCACCGAATACGCAATAGCCCCAGCCATCTTGGGCTGGGTAATCTAAGAAAGAGTTATCTGACGTGTTGATGAAAAACTGTGAACTGGCCGAATGTGGTGCATTGGTTCTAGCCATGGCTAACGTGTACTTGGCATTTTTTAAGCCGTTGTTTGCTTCGTTTTCAATTTCTGCCTTAGTCTCTTTCTGACTCATGTCCTCAATAAAACCACCACCTTGAATCATAAAGTTTTTAATCACACGGTGAAAAATTGTACCGTCGTAAAAGCCGTCATTAACGTAATCGATAAAGTTTTGAGCGCTGATTGGTGCTTTGTCAGCATCAACGTTAATGTGAATATTACCCATGTTGGTTTCGAAAATAATCATTGTATCAATCCGTATAATATAAAAACATAAATTATACTTAAAACACTCTTTCATAAAGTATCTCGTTCGCGTATAATTGTTTTCTTTTTGACAAACGTATTTAGGATTTTTTATGTACGCAGTATTTAAAACAGGTGGTCAACAGTTTAGAGTGGCCGAAGGCACAACGCTTAAGGTTGAAAAGTTAGAAGTTGAACCAGGTAAGACAATTACTTTTGACGAAGTATTAATGGTTGCTGATGGCGACAACGTTCAAATTGGCGCACCAATGGTTGCTAAAGCAACAGTTGAAGCAGAAGTTATTTCACAAGGTAAAGGTAAAAAAGTTACTATCTTGAAATTCCGTCGACGTAAGCACTCTATGAAGACACAAGGTCATAGACAGCTTTACACTGAAATTAAAATTACAAAGATTAAGGCATAGGAGAATAACCCATGGCACATAAAAAAGCAGGCGGTAGTACTAATAACGGAAGAGACTCCCAATCGAAACGTCTAGGCGTTAAGCGATTTGGTGGTCAAGTAGTATTAGCAGGTAACATCTTAGTGCGTCAAAGAGGTACTAAAGTTCATCCAGGCACTAACGTACGTAAGGGTAAAGATGACACATTGTTTGCAGTAGCAGACGGCAAAGTAGTTTTTGCTAAGAAAGGTAAATTCATGCGTCAAACGGTTTCAATCGAAGCTGTATAGTTCACACCTAAGAATTATCCAAAAAGCGCCTTCCGGGCGCTTTTTTTATGACTAAAATAAACTCATATTAAATAAATAAATACTTATACCCCTCAAGGAGGTATTAAACAGAATGAAATACGCAATTGTTTTTCCAGGCCAAGGCTCACAATCACTCGGCATGCTATCAGACTTGAGTGATAACTTTCCCATTGTAAAAGATACATTTACAGAAGCATCAGATGCCCTAGGTTTTGATCTTTGGGCGCTGACTCAAGAAGACCAAGATGCGCTTAACCAAACACAAAATACCCAGCCTGCGATGTTAGCAGCGGGTTACGCTACTTACCTCGCACTCACTAGTACAACGGATCTATCGCCAGTATGTATGGCAGGTCATAGTTTGGGTGAATACACTGCACTCGTTGCTTCAGGGTCACTAAATTTTAGTGATGGCATTAAATTGGTACAAACACGTGCAGAGCTGATGCAATCGGCCGTACCAGCAGGTGTGGGCGCAATGGCGGCCATCTTAGGTTTGGAAGATGAAGTGGTGGTTAAAGTCTGTGCTGACTATGCCGGTGAAGGCATCGTTCAAGCGGTGAATTTTAACTCCAACGGCCAAGTGGTGATTGCCGGTAATAAAGCCGCAGTTGATGCTACTTGTGAAGCCATGAAAGCCGCAGGCGCTAAGCGCGCCGTGATATTGCCAGTCAGTGTACCTTCGCATTGTTCACTCATGGATGATGCAGCAACCATATTTGCCAACGCAGTAGAAGCCGTTAACTTTAACATGGGCGATGTTGATGTGCTCCATAATGTCGATGCAGCCAAAGCAATAGACACTAATGATATTAAAGCCAAGCTAGTGGCACAATTACATAAGCCAGTATTATGGACGGGTACAGTCAAGGCTATGCACGGCATGGGTGTTGATAAACTCATTGAAGCAGGTGGTAAAGTATTAACTGGCCTAACTAGAAGAATCGAAAAATCATTAACTGCCAACGCGGTGCTCGATTCAGCTAGTATTGTAGCAACTTTAGAGGAGATTACATAATGAGTAACTTAGAAGGAAAAATCGTATTAGTAACCGGCGCAAGTCGCGGCATTGGTCAAGCTATTGCCTTATCATTAGGTAATGCAGGTGCAACTGTTATTGGTACAGCAACCAGTGAAAAAGGCGCAGATGCAATCAGCGCTACCTTAAAAGACAATGGCATTAGCGGACAAGGTATGGCACTTAATGTCACGGATAATGATCAAATTGCCGAGGTGATGAAAAATATCACTGACACTTATGGTGCAGTAGATATCCTCATTAACAACGCTGGAATCACCCGTGACAACCTTCTCATGCGCATGAAAGAAGACGAGTGGGACGATATCATGAATACCAACTTGGCATCGGTTTACAAAATGTCTAAAGCGGTACTACGTGGCATGATGAAAAAACGCGCAGGTCGTATTATTTCTATTGCTTCAGTTGTAGGCGCAATGGGCAATGCAGGTCAAACTAACTATGCCGCTGCCAAGGCTGGCATCATGGGCTTTACTAAATCACTCGCTCGTGAAGTTGGCACTCGCAATATTACCGTTAATTGTGTTGCTCCTGGTTTTATCAAAACTGACATGACCGATGCACTACCAGAAGAGCAAAAAGAAGCGCTAGCCAAACAAATCCCTATGGGTCGTTTAGGCTCGGTAGAAGAGATCGCCGGTTCAGTGCTGTTTTTAGCGAGTGATGCAGGTTCTTACGTAACGGCGCAGACGCTACATGTCAACGGCGGTATGTATACCGTCTAATGCTTTAAAGTTTAGGCTGTTGCTTTATCATCTTCAGATCTAAATGCATTCATAATAAATACCAGGAAGATTGAAAGGATAAAGCTCGCGATAAAACCAACAGAGATAATTAACTTTATCTTGGGGTGTGCGGTTTTGTCAGCAATGTCTATTCTGCCAAATATTTCTGAATTTTTGTATATTCTCGAAGGCGATACGCCGGGTTTAATAGTTGTTTCTTTTAATTTTTGAATAGCTGATTTTATAGCATTTATATCATTAATCAAATATCGCTTTTCAAGTAGCATGATAGATGCTAGAGCCGGATTAGATTTTTTCACACTATCAAAATAATGATTCATTTCTTTTAATAGTGCTTCATCCGTAACAAGCTTGTCTTTTAATAGTGCTTCATTCGTAACAAGCTTGTCTTCATTAATGTCCCACTCTTTAAAAGTATTAATTGTTGTTTGATTTTCACCTTCTTGAATGAAAGCTACAAGGTTCGAAATTTTCACTTTAGAATTTTCACTTGTTGAAGATTGAGAAGTGACCTCTATAAATCTTTCATTTATCTTCTTAATTGATAAAATAGTTCCTGTATCGAAATAATTAAAATCAACAGTCTTTAAGTAAGTTGTGTTTAATTTTTCAACTAAATATGAAGACGAATTTATTGGTTTATTATTATGATTATATTTACCCAGTTCGATTAGTGCGCTTGCTTCATACTCTGGAATAGTGGTTTTGTTAAAGGCATAAATGCCTGCTAAAATTGTAATGGTGGCAGTAATGCCAAGAATGAAATTCTTCTTAAGCCATAAAATTTTGAATAATTCTTTTAAATCAATCTCATCTTCTTGATAATAGTTTTGTTCTGGCGTATTTTTTTGCATAGTAGTTCATTTTAATAACTAATTTTGAACTATTTTATACATATTTAGATTTAATAGAAAGCTAATATTTAGGGTATTTTTTCCTACGAGCTTTGAAAAATTTTTGAAGCAATGCCTTGCACTCATCTGCAAGCACGCCACCACTAATCTCAATTTCATGATTAAAGCATTCACTGGTGGATAGATCTTGGCAAGATCCACATACGCCCGTTTTTTGATCATAAGCACCAAACACTACACGCGATATGCGTGCATGAATCATCGCGCCTAGACACATCGTACAAGGCTCTAAGGTCACATACAAAGTGGTATTAGGAAGTCGGTAATTATTTAGTTTCTTGCCTGCTGCACGCAAAAGTTGGATCTCTGCATGAGCAGTTGGGTCATTGTTGGAAATAGGCTGGTTGTGCGCACTAGTAATTAACTGATCGTCTTGTATCAATACCGCACCGACTGGCACTTCATTTATTTTTTCAGCAAGTTTGGCTTGTTCGATGGCAAGGGCCATCCACTTTTCATCAACTGATGAATCTATTCCCATTCAATGGTGGCCGGTGGTTTACCTGATATATCGTATACCACACGCGATACTCGGGTGATTTCATTCATGATTCGATTAGAAACAAAGTCAAGGAAATCGTACGGCAGTCTTGCCCAACGAGCGGTCATAAAGTCAATAGTTTCAACGGCGCGTAATGCCACTACATAGTCGTATCGACGCTCATCACCGGTGACACCGACTGATTTGATGGGTAAAAATACGGTGAAAGCTTGGTCAACCTTGTCGTACAAATCGTGGTTATAAAGCTCTTGCATAAAGATTGCATCGGCTTCGCGTAGGATGTTGGCATATTCTTCTTTGACTTGCCCTAAGATACGCACACCTAAGCCTGGGCCAGGGAACGGATGACGATAAAGCATGTGGGCAGGGATGCCAAGTTTCACGCCAATGGTGCGAACTTCATCTTTAAATAGCTCTCTGAGCGGCTCAACCAGTTCAAACTTAAGGTCATCTGGTAGTCCGCCGACATTGTGGTGTGATTTAATCACTTTGGCTTTGCCAGATGCAGCACCAGCTGATTCGATTACATCAGGATAAATGGTGCCTTGTGCTAAGAATTTAATATCATCAAGATCTTTAGCTTCTTCTTCAAATACTTCAATAAAGGCACCACCAATAATTTTACGTTTTTTCTCAGGGTCTGCTTCATCAGCTAAAGCATCGTAAAATTTCTTTTGTGCATTAGCACGAATAACTTTAACGCCCATGTTATCAGCAAAGGTCTGCATAACTTCATCACCCTCGTTAAGACGAAGTAAGCCGTTGTCTACAAACACACAAGTGAGTTGGTCGCCAATGGCTTGATGAAGTAGTACCGCCACTACAGATGAATCAACACCACCTGATAGGCCTAGTAATACATTTTTGTCTCCAATTTGGTCTTTGAGGTTTTGTATTAGGTCGGTAATAATATTGTCAGTGGTCCAATTTTTTTCACAGCCACAAATACCACTAACAAAGCGCTCAAGGATATGTGTACCTTGCTTAGTATGTGTCACTTCTGGATGGAATTGTAGACCATAATAATGCTTGCTAACATTATCAATACCTGCAATCGCACAGTTATCTGTGGAT
>QOAH01000105.1 GCA_003978185.1 Candidatus Thioglobus sp. | reverse complement strand
ACGGCCGTCAATTGTCTGTTAGTGGTAAGCATCAAATAACACCTGAATTAAGAGAAGTCGGCATGGTATTTCAAGATTATGCTTTATTCCCTCACATGAATGTTGAAAAGAACATCACTTTCGGCATTAGTACCCAACCTAAAAGCGAACAACAAGCACGAGTTAAAGAGTTATTGTCTTTGATTGGTTTGGAAGGTATTGAAAAAAAATACCCTCATCAGCTTTCAGGTGGTGAGCAACAGCGTGTAGCCTTGGCGCGCGCCTTGGCGCCATCACCAAAACTGTTATTGTTAGATGAGCCATTCTCTAGTCTAGATAAGAATCATCGAAATCAACTAGTCTCACAAGTCAGATCAATTCTTAAAAAAGCACAAGTGACTTCTATCCTAGTAACGCACGATGAAGATGAAGCCAACGCATTGGCTGATAAAGTTGGCACAATTCAGAACAAAAAGTTGACAATCAAATAATAGTAAGTATCATTTGCAAATGATAATCATTATCAATTAGGTTGTTATCGGTAAATCATTAGAAGGAGAGATAAAGAATGAATGTTAAGGCATTAATTTTATCAACTGTGATATTTTCAGTATTAACAGTTTCAAGCATCACAGCAGTACAAGCAGCAAGTAATGATTCAGTTATCGTATATAGCTCTAGAAAAGAACACCTAATTAAGCCATTATTTGAAGTTTTTACTAAAGACACAGGCATCAAAGTTGATTATTTAACAGGTAAAGGCGGTGCATTGATCGAGCGCTTAAAGCTTGAAGGTGCTAGCACACAGGCCGACATGTTTATGACAGTAGATGCAGGTAATCTTTGGTATGCAGGCTCACAAGATTTGTTCCAACCAGTTCAAACAGAAACTATAAAAAGCAATATCCCGTCGCATTTAAGAGACCCCAATGGTTTATGGACTGGATTATCGATTCGTGCACGTACTATCGTTTATTCAACGCAGCGTGTTAATCCATCTGATTTATCAACTTATGCTGATTTAGCAACAAATAAATGGAAGGGCAGGTTGTGTTTAAGAACCAGCAAAAAAATCTACACCAAATCATTAGCGGCTTCTGTAATTTATAACCATGGAGAAGACAAGGCCGGTGATATTGTCAGTGGTTGGGTAAATAACTTGGCAGCAACGCCAAACGCCAAAGACTCACATGTAATGAACGCCATTCTTGCAGGTCAATGTGATGTAGGCTTGGTTAATACTTATTACTTTGGTCGTTTACTTTCTAAGAATCCTAATGCACCACTTAAACTGTTTTGGGCAAACCAAGATACAACAGGCGTTCATGTGAATGTATCAGGTGCCGGTATCACTAAGCATGCGTCTAATGTAGCAGGTGCAACAAAATTATTAGAGTGGTTATCGTCAGCTAAGGCGCAAGCTATTTATGGGTCGCTTAATAAAGAATATCCAGCCAATCAAAATATTGCTTCGGATGAGGTGGTCTCAGCATGGGGTTCGTTCAAGCAAGATGACATGAATTTAGCACAGGCAGGTATTTTGCAAGCCAAGGCAGTTAGATTAATGCAAATAAAAGGCTATAAGTAGTTTTTATATTTTTGCTAATAAAGCTCAAGGCTTGTCGATAGTTTTGGGTTTTTTTGTTTTAAAATACTAGGAAAACCACAGAGAAACAGTTTGGAAAAAAATTGCTTTAAATCGAAAATTTGGATTAGTTTTCTCGCTCTATTGGTGGCGATGCCAATATTTGTGGTGGCGTTGTCTTGGTTGTTCCCTGAGCATGAATTGTGGGCGCACTTTTCACAAACCTTATTACCAAGCCTAATTGGCTCAACTGCAATTTTATTGGTAGGTGTGGGTGTTGGCGTAACACTGCTGGGTACGATATTAGCTTATTTGGTGGTGATGGTGGAATTCCCAGGTAGGCAATGGCTTGAGTGGGCGTTGTTTTTACCCTTTGCGATCCCAGCCTATGTATTGGCTTTTGTGTATTTGGGCGTGTTTGATTATTCAGGCTATGCGCAAGTGTGGATGCGTGAAGTGCTAGGTTTGCCAGGGTTTGATATTCGTGCAGGTTCTTGGGCGATTATTTTGACTTTTATACTGGTGTTTTATCCTTATGTTTATATGATGGCAAGGGCCTCATTTAAACGCCAAAAGATTAACATGATTGAAGCTGGAAAGTTATTAGGCGCAAGCCCTTTGCGTGTGTTTTTCAAGATTTCTCTGCCTTTGGCGCGTCCAGCTGCAGCAGCGGGATTATTGGTAACGCTAATGGAAACCTTGGCTGATTTTGGTGTGGTTAGTTTGTTTAATTATGACACCTTTACTACGGCTATCTATTCTGCGTGGGGTGACTTCCGTTCAATTGAGGTGGCTGCGCAGCTAGCCTCATTATTGGTGCTGGTAGCTTTTTTCCTGATTTATTTTGAAAAGAAAGCACGCGGTCAGGCTAAATATTATTCAGCAGATGTATCAAACAAGAAGCCGTATCATGCGACAGGAGTTGTTGGCTGGCTGATTGCATTATTTGTTTTTGGTGTGTTCATGTTGTCATTTGCTATGCCAATGTTGCAATTGGTTATTTGGGGCTGGGAGTCAGTCGGTGAGGAGTGGAGTGCTAAGTATATTGATTTAATCGCCTCAACTTCCACCTTGACTATTGCTGCCGCACTTATTACTGTTGGTATTGCTACGGTGTTGGCATTGCCAGGTCATTGTAAACAAGATAGCTTGTGGTTAAAAGGTGTTATTCGTTTGGCAACCTTGGGCTATGCACTGCCAGGCTCAGTAATGGCAGTGGGCTTGCTTTATGGCATTAATCAGATTTCTGCTATTAATATGTATTTTGGTGGCGAATCAATCAATCACATTATCTTTGGCTCTATCGCCTTACTGTTGTTTGCTTATGTATCACGTTTTATGGCAATTGCTTATAGCTCGATTGAAGCCAGTGCCCAGCAGATTAAACCCGTATTCACGCAAAGTGCCCAATTGCTTGGTGCTTCACGTTTACGCTTAATTTGGCAGGTGTATTTACCGATGATGACGCCAGGTATTTTGGCAGGTGGTTTGTTGGTGGCGGTTGATGTGATGAAAGAATTGCCAGCTACCTATTTATTACGCCCTTTCGGCTGGGATACGCTAGCAATTCAAGTGTACGAATTAAGTGCTGAGGGATTGTATGAACGCGCCGCTGTGCCAGCGCTGATTATGGTGGTGTTCGGTTCAATACTAATGTTAATCTTTCAAGGGCTAGATAAAAAATCTTCCAAAACTTCTTAAGTCAGTAAAATACCCTTAACTATTAAGGATTTATTATTAAACATGGCTCAGTCATTATTAAATATAGAAGGTGTTTTATCGGTATCGATTGATGCGGGTATTAAGAGCAATGACGCATCTGA
>QOAH01000121.1 GCA_003978185.1 Candidatus Thioglobus sp. | reverse complement strand
CAAATCGGCTAATTTTTATACCGTTAGTATAAAGACTGACTGAGCAAACCTCAGTACAAGTATCAATGGCAAGAATGTTTTTCATTGGCTTATTTTACAATTTTCTCAAACTTATGATAGATAGATAAAACCAATTGTCTACGTTTAACTAACCTTTTCGCGTGTTTGATTGGGTGATAATAACTCGGGCCTTTCACTAAGGCCACTAAGGTTGCCATTTCCTTATTTGATAAAGTATCAACAGATTGATTGAAATAAAATTGTGCACCTTTTTCAAATCCATGGATTGGGGCATTACCTTGCTGTGCAAGATACACCGTATTCATATAACGATTAAGAATAAAGTCTTTGTCAAAAGCCACTTCAAGCAATAACGCCATCAATGCCTCATTAATTTTACGACTGATGGTTTGATCTCTAGTGAGTAATGTATATTTGATTAGCTGTTGAGTCAGTGTGCTTGCCCCACGAATGGGTTTGTCATGCAGCCAATAATCGCGAAATACTCTGGCAATCTCCTTAAAATCCACACCCAGATGATTAAAGAAGGATTGATCCTCAACCAGTAACAACATATTTATCAATGGCTTAGGGTGTTGCTCTAATGACAATGTAGAATGAATTGATGTCAGTGGTTTTGAAAACTCTGTTCTTACCAAATTATTTAAATGATTCAAATACACAGCAAACAACAAAATACAAAGTAGCATTAAGCGTTTTAGCCAATTAATAATGATTGATTTTGAATCCAAAAAAGCCAATACCTTTGTCAAAAATTAAGTTGATTTTAACAAAATCCACCTGTTAAAGGTTTTTTCATACTATCTACTTTCTTAATGATTGTGAAAAGTGTCTAACTAGTATAAAATACCCACTCCCTTGCTTGATCACATGGTGTGGCAAGCTATTTTATAATAACCATAAGGAGAAAGACTCATGAGACACTATGAGATTACACTTATTGTACACCCTGACCAATCAGCTCAGGTAGGTACAATGATAGACAAATACAAAGAAATGATTACTGCTGATGGCGGTAATATTCACCGCGAAGAAGACTGGGGTCGTAAACACCTAGCATATCCAATTGAAAAAATTTATAAAGCACACTACTTAATGATGAACATTGAGTGTGGTCAGGAAACACTTGACAAGCTAAATTACAATTTCCGTTTTAACGACGCCGTTTTAAGAAATTTAATTATTTCTAAAAAAGTAGCGATCACTGAGCCCTCAATTATGATGACTGCTAAAGACGAAGATAAAAAACCGGTTAGAAGATAGGAGATTATTATGGCCAAGCAACAGAAAAGAAAACGCAGACCTCTAATTAAAATCAACAGTTTTTGTCGTTTCACGGCAGCTGGTGTTAAAGAAATTGACTACAAAGAAGTAGATGTTTTATTAAAGAACATTGACGAAGGTGGCAAGATTACACCATCAAGAATGACCGGCACTACTGCTAAGTTTCAACGTCAATTAACCACTGCAATCAAAAGAGCTAGATTTTTAGCATTGATTCCTTACACTGACAAACATAAGAAATAGGAGTTAATCATGCAAGTAATTTTATTAGAAAAAATTGGTAAATTAGGTGGCTTAGGTGATTTGGCTAACGTTAAATCAGGTTACGCTCGTAATTTCTTAATCCCACAAGGTAAAGTTAAACCAGCAACAGCAGCTAACTTAGCTGCATTTGAAACAATTAAAGCTGACTTACAAGCAAAAGAAGCGGCAGCATCTAAAGATGCTCAAGCTAAAGCAGACACCATGTCAGGCATTGTTTGTACGATTAAAGCCAATGCTGGCGATGAAGGCAAGCTATTTGGCTCTATCGGTACAGCTGATATTGTTGCAAATCTAGCAGCTAATGGTCATGAAGTTGAAAAACGTGATATTAACATGCCAGAGGCAATTCGCCATGTTGGTGAGTACGATATCAGTGTGACTTTATTCACTGATATCAATGTTGATATTAAGGTGATAGTTGAAGCTTCAGAAGATGAAGAATAACTAAACTTTTGACTCAAAAATTGCGTTAAAATTAAAACCCTCGAAAGAGGGTTTTTTATTATTTAAACAACGCATATGGACATCGAAAACGCTAATATACCACCAAATTCACTTGAATCAGAGCAATCTGTACTTGGTGGATTACTGTTGCATAATGAAGCCTGGGATAGAGTTGCCGACCTCTTAGTTGAAAATGATTTTTACAACGCCTCTCATCGACTAATTTTTAATGCCATTGCATTATTATTAGAGCATACTCAGCCAGCTGATATCCTCACCGTTAAAGAGCAGCTCAAAAAAAATAATAACGAAGAAACTATTGGTGGTTTTGCCTACTTAGCACAAATTGCTGAAAATACCCCTAGCATTTCCAATATTGAAGCCTACGCAAAACACGTACGCGAACTTTCGGTTTATCGTCAACTGATTAGCGTCAGTCACGAAATTGCAGATACAGCTTACCACCCTAAAGACATGGAGGTTCAGGAATTAATTGATATTTCTGAGAAGAAAATCTTTGAAATTGCTGAGCAAGTCACCCGAGGAAAGCAAGATGTGGTTAATGTTAAAGACATCATTAAAGATGTGGTTAACCGTGTTCATGAAATGCAAGAAACAACTGGTGTCACTGGCTTAGAAACAGGGTTTAGTGAGCTTGATAAATTGACTTCTGGCCTGCAAAATGGTGATTTGATTATCATTGCAGGACGTCCATCTATGGGTAAAACTGCTTTTTCAATGAATATTATTGAACATGTTGCTATTAGTAGTCCAAACCCAAAGCCTGTGGCTGTGTTTAGTTTAGAGATGCCAACTGAGCAACTAGTGTTGCGCATGATTTCTTCGTTTGGGCATATTGGAGGCACAAAATTACGCGACGGCTCGATGACTGAAACTGACTGGAATAGCTTCAATCATGCTGTTAGGGCGTTAGAAGAAAATGTAATTTTGATTGACGAAACTGCGTCTATCACACCAACTGAAATACGAGCTAAATGTCGTCGACTTAAACGAAAACACCCTGAATTGGCTTTAATCATGGTGGATTATCTACAGCTAATGACCGTCCATGGAAAGAGTGAAAACAGAGTGCAAGAAATATCTGAGATTTCTCGTTCACTCAAAGCGTTAGCTAAAGAGATTAACGTGCCTGTTATTGCCTTATCTCAGCTTAACCGTGGTGTTGAATCTCGGCCTAAGGCGGGTAAAGGGCGTATGCCACAAATGTCAGATTTACGTGAATCTGGCTCTATTGAACAAGACGCCGATATCATTGGCTTTATTTATCGTGATGAACAATACCATGATGATAGTTACTCTAATCCAGATGAAGTTGGTAAGGCTGATTTAAAATTTGCCAAGCATAGAAATGGCCCAACAGGTTCAGT
>QOAH01000060.1 GCA_003978185.1 Candidatus Thioglobus sp. | reverse complement strand
ACAGAATGTGGTTCGGCACTGGCTGAGGCTGAAGTAGAATACAAAGACAAAAAATCTGATGCCATTGATGTTAAATTTAAGCTGATTGATGCGTCTATATTTTCAGTTGATAAACCGGTGTCACTGATTATTTGGACAACAACCCCTTGGACACTGCCTGCTAATGAAGCAGTAGCCCTGCATCCTGATTTAGACTATGTGCTGGTCGATGTGGGTGATGAATATTATTGTTTAGCGCAAGCCTTGGCTGAAAATGCAATCTCTCGTTATGGTATTGAAAGCGCTACCATTGGCGAGCAAACTTTTTCAGGTAGTGAGATTGAAGGGCTTAAAGCTCAACACCCATTTTATGATAAACAAGTGCCTGTGATTTTGGGTGATCACGTTACCACTGAAGCAGGTACGGGTGCGGTGCATACAGCACCAGCACACGGTCAAGAAGACTATGCTGTTGGTTTGAAATACAATTTACCGGTTGATTGCCCTGTTGATGGGCGTGGTGTGTTTTTTGAAGATACTAAACTCCTAGGTGGGCAGTTTATTTTTAAGGCAAATGCCAGCGTTATTGAAATCCTTGAAAAAGCTAATACACTGGTTAAGTATGAGCCATTAGAGCACTCATACCCACATTGTTGGCGCCACAAAGCCCCAGTTATTTTTAGAGCAACGCCACAGTGGTTTATCTCTATGCAACAAAATGGCTTGAGAGATAAGGTTAATGTTGAAATTCCAAAAGTTGAGTGGATTCCAGATTGGGGTAAAAAACGTATTGAGTTGATGGTGGGTAATCGTCCAGATTGGTGTATTTCTCGTCAGAGATTTTGGGGTGTGCCGATTACGTTATTTGTACACAAGCAAAGCGGTGAATTACACCCTAACACCAAAGAGCTTTTTGCAACCATTTCAGCTAAGATTGAGCAAGGTGGTATTGAAGCTTGGTTTGAATCAGACATTACAGATTTCTTAGGTGATGAAGCCAGTGATTATGAAAAAACCACTGACACGCTTGATGTGTGGTTTGATTCAGGTGTTTCTCATTATGCAGTATTAAAGGCTAGAGAAGGTTTGTCTGATGTGGCAGATTTGTACTTAGAAGGCTCTGACCAACATCGTGGTTGGTTCCAATCTTCACTGATTTCATCTTGTGCCATTACGGGAAAAGCACCTTATAAACAAGTATTAACGCATGGTTTTACCGTCGACAAAGATGGCAAAAAAATGAGCAAGTCGGTGGGCAATGTAATGTCACCACAAAAAGTCATTAATAATTTGGGCGCTGATATCTTGCGTTTATGGATCGCCAGTACAGATTACACCGGTGAAATGACGGTGTCTGACGAAATTTTAAAACGCTCAGCTGATTCGTATCGTCGTATTCGTAACACCATTCGTTTTATGTTGGCAAATATGCAAGGTTTTGATGCCAATCAACATTTGGTAAATCATGAAGATATGCTGGATTTAGACAAGTGGATCGTATCCAAAACAGCTGATTTACAAGTGCAAATTTTGCAAGGCTATGATGAGTACAATTTCCACCATGTGATGCAGTTAATTTTGAATTTCTGTACCAATGATTTGGGCGGATTCTACCTAGATGTTATTAAGGATCGTCAGTACACCACAGGCGAAGATTCACTGGCAAGACGCAGTGCACAAAGTGCGCTTTATCATATTACACAGACGATGGTACGCTGGTTAGCGCCGGTGTTGTCGTTTACTGCAGAAGAGATTTGGCAAACATTGGAAGAAGAAAATAGTGAAAGTATTTTCTTGCAAGACTGGTACCAAGGTCTAAATGCAGGTTATGAAAATGATTCGATTGAAACTGCGCGTCAAATCAACCCAGCCATTCGCAAGCAAATGGAAGGCATGCGCAGTGATAAAATCATTGGCTCCTCACTAGATGCCGAAATCGATGTTTATTGTTCGGATGAAATTTACCAATCACTATCCAAGCTGGGCGATGAGCTACGTTTTGTGTTTATTACTTCTTATGCTAGAATTCATCCTATCAGTGAACAAACCGATGACTGTATTGAGGCAGGAGAAGGAGTGATGGTTAAAGTTTCAAAAAGTGAACATCAGAAATGTGTGCGTTGTTGGCATCATCGAGCAGATGTGGCTAGCCATGACGAACACCCTGAACTCTGTGGTCGTTGTGTTGAAAATATTGCTGGTGATGGTGAACAAAGGGCGTTTGCCTAATGAGGCAACTCAACCTTGATTTAGGCGAAAAGTCTTATCCAATTTATATTGGGCAAGGTTTATTGTCTCAGCCTGAATTATTAACCGAGCATATTAGTGGCAAGCAGATAATGATTGTTACTAACACGACCGTCGCACCACTTTATTTAGCTCAAGTTAAATCCTTACTGGGTGATTATCAAGTTTCAAGCGTTATTTTGCCTGATGGTGAACAGTACAAAACTTTGGATACCGTCAACTTAATTTTTAGCGCTTTATTAGAAGCGCGTTTTGACCGCTCTTGCACACTTGTTGCTTTGGGTGGTGGCGTTGTAGGTGACATGACTGGTTTCGCTGCAGCAAGTTATCAGCGTGGTGTGAGCTTTATTCAAATCCCTACCACTTTGCTTTCTCAAGTAGATTCAAGTGTGGGTGGTAAAACCGGCGTCAATCATGTGTTGGGTAAAAATATGATTGGCGCTTTTCACCAGCCAAAATGCGTGGTGATTGATGTTGATACATTAGATACGCTAGAGGATCGTGAATATTCAGCTGGCATGGCTGAAGTAATTAAATATGGTTTATTAGGCAATGTTGATTTCTTGCATTATTTGCAGAACAATATCGAAAGCTTGATGGCTAGAGATAAAACTATAATCATTGAAGCGGTGTATCAATCTTGTGAAGATAAGGCTGATATTGTGGCGCAAGATGAGTTAGAATCAGGCAAGCGCGCATTGTTAAACTTTGGTCATACCTTTGGCCATGCAATTGAAAATACGTTGGGCTATGGTAATTATCTACATGGTGAGGCAATATCTGTCGGCATGCTAATGGCAGTAAAACTTTCACAGCTTGAAGGTTACGTGCCAGTTGATGTAGTTGACCAGACTCAAGATTTATTAGAAAAATCTAATTTACCAACTTCTATTAGCGGTAAAATTACGTCTTCTGATTTCATGACAGCAATGTCAGTTGATAAGAAGGTGATTGATGGTAGTATTCGTTTGATTTTGTTAAAAGAATTGGGTGACGCATTTATTTGTGACGACTATCAACAACAGCTTTTAAATCAAGTAGTCAATGATTTTTGCCAATAGGATAATATGACAGACACCAATAAGAATTCAAAAAAAGTTGACGACGATGAAGTGATGATTACTTCAAGTATTAGTGATTTAGAAAAAATGCTTGAAGGTGTTGAACAAAATACCAACT
>QOAH01000091.1 GCA_003978185.1 Candidatus Thioglobus sp. | reverse complement strand
AAACTGATAACGACTATGGAAATATTAGAATTCTTACTAAACGACGATCAAATTTTTACAACCATCACTTTGGTGGTTTTAATCGCACTCTTTGTTGGCAATATTGTTGCTGACAAACTCAAAAAATATGAAGATGTAGATCCGAACGGTGCTATTGCCTTAATGGACGAAAAAAACTTGGTTATCTTAGATGTACGCGAAGATAAAGAAAGAAAATCAGGTTATATTGCTAAAGATACTCACATTCCTTTGTCTCAAGTTAAAAACCAATTGGATGACTTAGACAGCAGCAAAAAGATTTTAGTGTATTGTCGTAGCGGTTCTCGTTCGTCACATATTGCTGGCTTATTAACCCGTAATAATTTTGAACAAGTGTATAACCTTAAAGGTGGTATGCTTGCATGGCAGAAAGCTAATTTGCCAATTAAAAAATAAAGGCCATTTTATAAAATGAAAAAAAATATTATCTATTGTTCTGATTCTTGTCCATTTTGTCAAAGAGCTTATCAATTACTAGATAAGCACCATATTCCTTATCAAAAAAGACACATAAAAAGCCAGAATGACTGGGATGAAGTGATGGAAAAAACGGGCAGAAATACCGTGCCTCAAATCTTTATCAATGGCACGCATGTGGGTGGGTTTGATGATCTGTCAGCAGCAGAGCAATCCGGTCGATTGGATGACATTCTAAATGGCTAACCTATCCATTATTGGGGCTGGTGCTTGGGGTAGTGCACTGTCTATCGCACTATCAGATAATTTTAATACAATCTATTTGCATACCTACGCAGAAACAGAAGTCGAAACCCTTAAACCACGACACCCTGCTCTATCAGTTAATTATGCTGATAATGTCGAATTAACTTTTGATCTGTCATTAATCCAACAGTCTCAAAGTATTCTCATTGCGGTACCAAGTTATGGCTTTGCCACAACATTAGAAAGTATTAAACCATTCCTAACGTCAGAACAACCTATAGCCTGGGTAACCAAAGGATTTGACACCCACCAGCAAGGATTCTTACATGAAAGCTTTGAAGAGATCCTAGGTGGTCATCCAAGCTGTGTAATTTCTGGCCCTAGTTTTGCCTTTGAGGTTGCTAGTCATAAACCGACCGCATTGACAGTTGCCTCAACAGATAAAGGTACTCGAGATTATTGGGCCAAAGCATTACATACTAAGACATTAAGAGCATACACCAATGAAGATATCATCGGTGTCGAAGTAGGTGGTTCGGTTAAAAATATTCTTGCCATTGCTGCTGGCATTGCATCTGGTTTGGGTTATGGTGCTAACACACAGGCCGCCCTTATCACTCGCGGCCTAGCTGAAATGATTCGCTTTGGAAAAAGCTTAGGTGCTAACGAAAAGACGTTCAATGGTCTATCAGGTTTGGGTGATTTGGTGCTCACTTGCTCAGATGATTTGTCTAGAAATCGTCGATTTGGTAAGGAATTAGCCAATAATCAAACTGTTGAACAGGCTTTGAACAATGTTGGTGCTACGGTTGAAGGACTTAATACTCTAGAATTAGTTTTATCAATCGCGAAAAAAAATCAAATCGAAATGCCAATTTGTGAGCAGGTTTATCAAGTTACTCAGGGAATAGTATCTCCTACTGAAGCGGTTAATCACCTAATGTCGCGAGAACAAATTAACGAATGATTCTTGACCTATTGAGACATGGTGAGCCTCAAGGTGGACGTCTGTATCGAGGTAATCAAGATGATGCACTCACCGATAAAGGTTGGCAGCAAATGCTAGATTCTACACAAAATAAAACTTGGGACTTTATTGCCACATCACCTCTCATTCGCTGTGCTGATTTTGCCAAACATTTATCTACTACACAAAATACACCCTACCACATATTTAATGAGCTTGAAGAGCTAGGATTTGGTGACTGGCAAGGTAGAAGTTCGAGTGAAATTGGCCAAGCTATTGTGGATCAGTTTAAAGTCGATCCTATTGCTAATCGCCCACCGAATGCAGAATATTTGCATGATTTTCAAGCCAGAGTTTTGTCAATATTTGAGCCGATTATTCAAAATAAACAACAACATAAATCCACTTTGATCGTTGCACATGCAGGAGTTATTCGCGTAATCAAGTCGTATTTATCTCAATCACCTATTGAAAACATGTTTACAATAGGGGTCATTTCTGGCTCTTGTGAACGATTTGAAGTTTAAAAAACTACTGGTTATTTTATTTATATTTTCTAGTCCAATTCATGCAAATGAATTCTGGGGGCTGGAGGCGTGGATGAACTCAATTCGTACACCTGATTTTGACCAGATAAAAGATATTAAAACACGAAAAGAGACTTTTTTTGCCTACTTGTTACCTGAAATACAACGACAAAATTCCAAAATCATTGAGCTACGAAATGACATTAAGAGTGGTCGACTTGATGCATCTATATTATCAGCGCTAAAAAAATATTATCGACTCAATACTCAGGCTACTAATGCAGAATTACTTGATGCTGTTGATATAGTGCCTGCATCGTTAATATTAGCACAGGCTGCTTATGAATCAAACTGGGGACGGTCACGATTCGCCAAGTATTATCATAATTTTTTTGGACTTTGGTGTTTTAAAAAAGGTTGTGGTGTTGTGCCACTCAGACGTAACAAAGGCTCTACCCACGAGATAGTGAAATTTTCTTCACTATCTAAAGGGATTGAATATTACCTTTTGTCCATTAACCGAAATTCTGCTTATGATATTCTTAGAAAAATCAGAAAACATAAGCGTAATACTCAGCAACCGATCACTGGAACAGGATTGGCTGAAGGTCTAGAAAATTATGCTGAAATTGGTTATGATTATGTTGAAACTGTACAAGCTATCATTAGACACAACAAACTAGATCAATACGATTATCGAATTTGAAACAATAAAAAACCCGCATAAAGCGAGTTTTTTTTTGAAATCGGATAAGAACTCTTTTAACGTTTTGAGAACTGCTCGCTCTTACGTGCTTTCTTACGTCCAACTTTCTTACGTTCTACGATTCTCGCATCACGAGTAACAAAGCCTGCCTTGCGTAACCCAGGTCTAAGATCATTATCAAATTCCATCAATGCACGTGTAACGCCTAAACGAATTGCACCCGCTTGACCAGTATCACCACCACCTTTAACCGTGATGTTGAAATCAAATTTATCTCTCATTTCAACCGTGTCTAATGGCTGGTTAATGATCATTGAAGAAGTTTCACGACCAAAATATTCACTCATTGGACGTTTGTTTACTGTGAACACACCCTTACCTTTAGTCATGTAAACACGAGCTACTGATGTTTTTCTTCTGCCTGTTGCGTAAAATGTTTCTGTCTTTGCCATAATAATCTATTACCTTAAATATCTAAAACTTGCGGTTGTTGTGCACCATGTGTGTGCTCTGA
>QOAH01000004.1 GCA_003978185.1 Candidatus Thioglobus sp. | reverse complement strand
GACTTACTTCTATATCGAAAGGCCTTAGGTCATTCTAACGAATTTGATTGTTCTATTATTTACAACACCTCACAAAGTGTTTTAAACCCGCTTGGACGTCCTGTTCGTCGCACACAATTGCCAAGTAACGTTAGAAAGGTGTGGAATCGCATGAATCAGATTGTGATTGGTTTTATGTTAGAACAATACCCTGATCCAAAAAAACATTTGGTACTTGCAGGAGAAGCATCGCTGGATGCAACTTGGCCAATCACTTCAGCTGGTGTGCCTAGTATTCGCATGTTACACAACCACTTTATTGTATTTGACAAGACCGAACTAAAAAATGCACCATTAGCGAACAATGACAATCCTAATTTGACCGATGGTGGGCAGCACTCTTTATTTGCTGCCTATATGCAAGATGTTTATGTAGAGTTTTTATCATCGCTTGACTTAAAAATATTGAAACCAATTACTGGAGAGGCATCCAGTCTATCGTTAACTGGCTACCCACAAGGCTTGCCAAGTTGGGAAGTTTTGGGTGGTATTGACAGCTTAAAAAACATTGACTTTTGGAAAGAATATGATCTTGTGCTTAAAGGATTTCTAGACTTCTACAGAACGTTTTTTGCGCAAGTTTCAAGCCGTAACTCTGGAGTGCCTAGCAACGCTTATTTCCCTAGAGAAATTGAAAAGACACTCCTGTTTAATAATTGCTTCTTGTCTGCAGCTAAGAAGGTGCGTGACAAATGTATTGGAGATGCTAAATATGCATCAAGTATTCGCTGGCAACCGGCGTTCAAACAACTCATCTACCGTAACGATGAAGGCAAGTTAATCGTTACAATTTCTCAAAACTCTATCGGCAACGCCATTACTGAATTACTTGGTGTTGTAGTTAACCGTACGCCCGACGCTGAAGCCTATGAAAAAGCTGAGCCTGCATTGATTGAAAAACTATTAAAGCTAAGATCCAGACTGGTTGAAGCCGACTTAGGGCGCGGCATTCAAACGCAATATTGGACAAAAGACTAGACCTCAAAGACACCAATTTAAAATTCTGTAGATTAGTGTGTAAAAAAGGTTGTTTTTCAGTTATTTATTATATTATTTAGTTCTAATTAATCTATAATCGATGTTGGAAAAATTTAAACATAAATCAAAAAGGAGAAAAGAAAGAAATGGATATACTAATAATGGCCATCGGGGCTTCAATCATCGCTGTTTTATATGGCTTATATACAATGACCTGGATTTACAAACAATCACCAGGTAGTGACAAAATGAAAGAGATTTCAGATGCGATTGCAGAAGGCGCAAGTGCCTATCTAAATCGTCAATACACTGCTATTGGCATTGTAGGCGCAATTTTACTGGTTATTATCTCGATAGCACTCAGCTACACGGTGGCTCTAGGATTTTTAATTGGTGCCGTATTGTCAGGTTTGACAGGTTATATTGGTATGAATGTATCGGTTAAATCAAATTGTCGTACAGCAGAGGCAGCAAAAAATGGCATGAATGCTGCTTTCCAGGTGGCCTTTAAAGGTGGTGCTATTACTGGTATGCTGGTAGTTGGCCTGGCATTGTTAGGTGTTTCTGGATTCTACATGGGCTTGACTGCTTTTGAAGTTCCACAAAAAGAAGCGTTACACGCATTGATTGGCTTAGCTTTTGGTGGTTCATTGATTTCAATCTTTGCACGTTTAGGCGGCGGTATCTTTACTAAGGGTGCTGATGTTGGTGCTGATATTGTTGGTAAAGTTGAAGCAGGCATTCCAGAAGATGATCCGCGCAATCCTGCAGTAATTGCTGACAACGTTGGTGACAACGTTGGTGACTGTGCAGGTATGGCGGCTGACTTATTCGAGACTTACGCAGTAACCATCGTTGCAACAATGATGTTAGCTGGTGTACTAGGCCTGGGTAACGATGCGATTCTTTATCCATTAGCACTAGGAGCAGTATCTATCATCGCTTCAATTATCGGTACTTTCTTTGTTAAAGTATCTGATGGTGGCTCTATCATGGGTGCGCTTTACAAAGGTTTAATTGTTTCTGCAGTTTTAGCGGCAATTGCATTCTACTTTGTTACTATCGACATGAACATGGGTATGAATTTATTCTACGCTTCTCTGATTGGTTTAGCGCTGACTGCATGGATGGTTGTGGTTACTGAATACTACACTGCAACTGAACACAGACCAGTACAACATATTGCAGAAGCTTCTAAAACAGGTGATGGTACTAACGTTATTGCTGGTATTGGCTTATCAATGAAATCTACCGCACTACCCGTATTAGCCGTTTGTGCTAGTATTTGGGGTGCACATGCATTAGGTGGCTTATACGGTATCGCTATTGCGGCAACTGCCATGTTGTCTATGACTGGTGTTATTGTTGCACTAGACGCTTATGGTCCTATTACTGATAACGCGGGTGGTATTGCTGAAATGGCAGACCTTCCTGAAGAAATTCGTAACATCACCGATCCATTAGATGCGGTAGGTAACACAACTAAAGCGGTAACTAAAGGTTATGCAATTGGTTCTGCAGGTCTTGCAGCGTTAGTATTGTTTGCTGACTTTACAAATGAGCTAAATACTAGAGTCGGATTTGATCCAATCAGCTTTGACTTGTCAAACCACATGGTAATTATTGGCTTGTTCTTAGGTGGCTTAGTACCTTACTTATTTGGTGCAATGGCAATGGAAGCCGTAGGTCGTGCAGCAGGTGACATTGTTGAAGAAGTACGTCGTCAGTTTAGAGAGATGCCAGGCATTATGGATTACACACAAAAGCCTGACTATTCTAAAGCTGTTGACATGCTAACTAAATCTGCAATTAGAGAAATGATCGTACCATCAATGCTTCCGATCCTATTCCCAGTAGCTGTTGGCTTACTACTAGGTGCTGAAGCATTAGGCGGTTTATTAATCGGCTCTATTGCAACCGGTATCTTTGTTGCTATCTCAATGACTACCGGTGGTGGTGCATGGGATAACGCTAAAAAGTACATTGAAGACGGTCAACTGGGTGAAGGCCATGGCAAAGGTTCAGACACGCATAAAGCGGCAATCACTGGTGACACTGTCGGTGACCCGTATAAAGATACGGCTGGTCCTGCGATCAACCCACTAATCAAGATTATCAACATCGTTGCAATCATGATTATTCCTTTATTAGGCACCCCTCTATTAGGATAGCCAACTAAAGGAAAATAAAAAGGCGTGCTATTGCACGCCTTTTTTTACGTCTCAAGAAAGTCGTTAATCAGCGCTTGGAACTTCATGATCGCTCATAAATTTCTTTTGCATACGGATGCCAATATAAGCGCCCAACATAAGAGAAAATAGATCTAAGAATGATCCTAATGACAAGGTAGAAGTGCCAGCAATACCCTGACCTAATGTACAGCCCATACCTAAGATACCACCAAT
>QOAH01000042.1 GCA_003978185.1 Candidatus Thioglobus sp. | reverse complement strand
CCTTTTTTGTACTCACCACTAACAATACGCATAAAGGCTAAGCGATCATGGTGCTTGGGATCCATATTCGCCTGAATTTTAAACACAAAGCCTGTCAGCTTAGCTTCATCAGGCTTCACTTCACGCACGTCTGATTCACGATTTTGAGGAATAGGAGCGTACTCAATAAAGCCGTCAAGTAGATTTTGGATGCCGAAGTTTGAGATAGCAGAGCCAAAGAATACAGGCGTTTGTTTGCCTGCTAGGAATTCATCTAAATCAAATGGTGTTGTCGTCTCGCGAATCAGTTCGACCTCTTCACGCATCTCAGCTACCATTTCTTTACCCAAAATGGTATCAAGTTCAGGATTATCAACACCATCAATGATGATATTTTCACCAATCTCAGAGTTCTTACCAGCTTCGTATAAGTAGACTTTGTCATCGAGTAAATGCACCACACCTTTGAAACGTTTACCCATGCCAATCGGCCAAGTAATGGGCGCACACTCGATATTAAGTACAGATTCGACTTCGTCTAATAGGTCAATCGGCTCTTTTCCTTCACGATCAAGCTTATTAATAAAGGTAAGGATAGGAGTATCACGTAAGCGACAAACTTCCATCAGTTTGATGGTGCGCATCTCGACGCCTTTGGCGACATCAATCACCATCAGCGCCGAATCTACTGCCGTTAGTGTGCGATAAGTGTCTTCAGAGAAGTCTTCGTGTCCTGGGGTGTCGAGCAGGTTGATGACATGATTGTCATAATCAAACTGCATGATCGATGAGGTAATCGAGATACCTCTTTCTTTCTCCATTTCCATCCAGTCAGATGTAGCATGGGTGCTGGCTTTACGAGCCTTAACACTACCAGCAGTTTTAATGGCGCCTGCGTATAGCAAGAGCTTTTCAGTAACCGTAGTTTTACCGGCATCAGGGTGAGAGATAATCGCAAAGGTACGACGTTTAGATACTTCAGACATTATTCGCCTTTAATGATAAGTTCGACACCCGCTTCATCAAACATTTCTTGTGAGAGTTTAACGCTGTCATTCCAATTACTGAGTTCTTTAGATTTTTCAATCACTACTTTTTTAATGCCGACTTGGATAATACCCTTGGCACATTCTGAGCAGATTGGTAATCCATGCACATACAAAGTAGCACCATCGAGTGAAGCGCCTGAATAGGTAGCGTTATAGATAGCATTCATTTCTGCATGTACGACAAATTTGTATTTGGTTTCTCGGTCGTTGTAGCGTTCATCGGTGTCATGAATTCCACGAGGAAAGCCATTAAAGCCTTGAGATAGTACTTCTTTTTTGCTACCAACAGTAACCGCACCTACTTGTGTAGAAGGGTCTTTTGACCAAGTTGCTACCTCAGCAGCAAGTGATAAGTAGCGCTCATCCCATTTGTCTAAATTACTCATAAGGTGCTATTTTAACGTATCTTGATTGAGGCTAGACTGATCAACACCAAGATTAAAGTTACCATCCAAAAACGCACAATGATTTTAGGCTCTGATAGGCCTTTTTTCTCAAAGTGATGGTGTAGTGGTGCCATTAAAAATACGCGTGTTTTGGTGCGTTTGTACCAGCCAACCTGAATAATAACACTGAGAGTTTCAGCAACAAATACACCACCCATAATAAATAATAATATCTCTTGACGAACAATAATGGCAATAACTGCCAAGATAGCACCTAATGACAATGAGCCGACATCACCCATAAAGATTTCAGCAGGGTAGGTGTTAAACCACAAGAAGCCAAAACCGGCACCCATCAGTGCGGCGCAAATGACAAACACCTCACCTGTGCCGGGCATAAATGGCATATTAAGGTAAGCAGCAAAGTTATGGTTGCCACCAATATAAGCAAAAATCGCTAAGGCGCCGGAGATCAAGATTACTGGCATGATGGCTAGACCATCAAGACCATCGGTTAAATTGACCGCGTTTGAACTGCCTACAATAACAAAGTAAGAAAAAATAACCAGCCCGAAAGCGCCTAACGGAAGACTCCAATCTTTAAAAAATGGAATCAGTAGTTCGGTGGAGATGGGTTGGTGTGTATTGGTGACTAACCAAATTCCGATGATGGCCGCCCCTAGAGATTGCGCTATATATTTTTGTTTAGAGCTCAGACCGTCAGAAGACTGGTGTTTGATTTTCAAATAATCATCAGTGAATCCAATAGCGCCAAAAATAAGCGCAGTAGCAATTACAATCCATAAAAAAGAATTATGCCAATCGCCCCAAATAAGGATGCTAATAATAAAACAAAATAGAATGATTATGCCTCCCATGGTTGGGGTGCCAGCTTTTGCTAAGTGTGATTCTGGGCCATCAGTGCGAATAACTTGGCCGATTTGATATTGTTGCAACTTAGCAATAAAAAAATGACCTAGAAATAGACTAATAAATAATGCTGTCAACATGGCCAAAACAGCCCTAAGTGTTAGATAGTTTAGGACATTGAAGCCCGAATCATACTGAGCTAGAAAGTTGACAAACTCTAAAAACATTATTTAGACAGTAGCTCCAATTCAAAAATCATAATAGATTCTCTACTTAGAAGGCTTGATTGAGGCTCATCATCGCCAAAGACTAAAAAATAAGGCGCAACAACAGTTCGTTTTTCTCCTGCTGTCATTGTCATGACAGACTTGTCTATCGCGTCGACTACTTGACCAGTTCCAGGTACGAACAGTAAAGGCCTGCCTGCTTTTCTAAGTACAGTACCATCCTCAAGTTTGAGCTCATAATTTACTTTAGCTAACTTACCTAACACAGGTATTTTTTTGCCGTGTCCAGCTAATTTGATTTGATAATAAAACCCTTCTGCAGTCTGAATGGCGTCCGGGTAATTAAGATCAATGTAGGCTTGAAAGTCTTTTAATTTATCTTTTTCTGCTTGCTCAGTAGAGATTGAGGATTTTTGTGCCTGCTGCTTAAAGGCGGCCTCATCGGTTTGAAAATTCTCTGCCTCTGTGCCAATGCGAATAATCTTTACTTTTCGAATAAAATCATCTTTCTTAATGCGATCAACCACATCCATTCCGTCAACCACACGGCCAAAAACTGTATGTTTTCCATCTAACCATGAGGTTGCCTTATGGGTGATAAAAAATTGGGAACCATTGGTATCTGGGCCCGAGTTTGCCATTGAAAGAATGCCACCAGAATCATGAGACAAGTCTGTAATTTCATCAGCAAATTGATAGCCAGGACCGCCAGTACCATCGCCTTTTGGGTCGCCACCTTGAATCATAAAGTTGTTAATTACTCGGTGAAATTTTAAACCGTTATAGAAAGGTTTACCTGTTTGAATGTTTGATTTTTTTGTACCTTCAGCCAGGCCAACAAAATTGATAACAGTGAGAGGGGTTTTTTCAAAGGCAAGTTTGATAATAATATCACCTTGATTGGTGTGTAAATTAGCATACAAGCC
>QOAH01000149.1 GCA_003978185.1 Candidatus Thioglobus sp. | reverse complement strand
TAAGTACTTGCCAGAGCAAGAAATGATTTTTGATCCTGATTTTATTACTGATCGTTCTGAGAAATTTATTGTGGCTGAGTTCATTCGTGAGAAGCTAATGCGTCATTTAGAAGATGAGCTACCTTATGATATAACCGTTGAGATTGAGCAGTATGAGCTAGACGGGAAAATGCAAAGAATTTCAGCCAGGATACTTGTCGATAAAGCTTCGCAGAAAAATATTGTGATTGGCAACAAAGGCGAGATGCTTAAAATAATTGGCACAGAAGCCCGTAAAAGTATTGAAGGGTTCTTGGATAGAAAAGTATTTCTTAAATTATGGGTTAAGGTTTCAACCGGTTGGTCGGATGATAAGCGAGCACTTGCTTCGCTAGGCTATGACTAAGGTAGACCTTACATCGGCTTTCTTGATTCATCGAAGGGCTTATAGAGACAACTCATTATTATTAGATTTCTTAACTCTAGAGCACGGCAAGATCCGCCTAATTGGTAGAGGGGTTCGACAAGCCAAAGCCAATATTCAAATGTTTCAACATTTGCGTATCTCTTATGCAGGTAAGGGCGAGCTTAAAACTCTTAGCCATTGGGAGGTAGATGATGTGCCCAGGCGAATCAAAGGTGAAAGGCTTATTTTGTGCATGTATGTGAATGAGTTGATTGCACGACTGATTCATGAGCACGATCCCCATCCTCAAATTTTTGAGTTGTATCAGCAGTTTGTGACTCAAATGAATGATTTAGATCAGCCCCATCAGTATTGGTTACTAAGGATTTTTGAAAACAAGCTCTTATCAGAATTAGGTTATGGGCTAGATTATGCTACTGATATCAATGGTGATTTGATCCAAACAGATAAAAATTATAACTATCAGCCTCAGCTTGGATTTTCTCAGCAAGCCGATGGTAAAATATCTGGAAATTTATTAAATTTATTATTATCTGAGCGCTTAGGCGAAGCGCCTAATGAGCAGCAATTAAAAGTCTGTCGTAATTTAAATCGACAGCGTTTAAATGTGTTGTTAGGCAATAAACCATTAAAGAGTCGCGAGTTATTTTTTACTAAAAATTGAGTTAATTTATGAGTATTTTTTTAGGCGTTAATATTGATCATATCGCCACCATTAGAGAGGCTAGAGGCACAAACTACCCTTCACCCATTGAAGGGGCTTTAGTATGTGAAAAATCTGGCGCTGATAGTATCACTTTACATTTACGTGAAGATAGGCGACACATTCAAGATAGCGATGTTGAAATCTTGCGTGATCAGCTAACAACCAAGATGAATCTTGAGATGGCTGCCACAGATGAGATGGTGGCGATTGCTGCAAGAATCAAACCCCAGGATTGCTGCCTTGTGCCTGAAAAAAGAGAAGAGCTCACTACTGAAGGTGGACTTGATGTGGCATCAAAAATTTCTAGAATGCGTGATGTTTGCTCACAATTAGCCGAATCAAAAGTTATTGTATCACTTTTTATTGATGCACAAAAACACCAAATTGATGCTGCTAAAGAATGTGGTGCGCCTGTAATTGAACTCCATACCGGTCATTATGCTGATACTGTCGGTGATGAGCAGATAGCTGAATTTGAGCGCATTAAAGCCATGGCAACTTACGCAGACTCTATTGGATTACAAGTTAATGCAGGACATGGGCTAACCATGGAAAATACAATAGCAATTGCCCAACTACCTGAAATTGTAGAGCTTAATATTGGTCATTCTATTATTGCTAGAGCGATATTTATCGGCCTTGAAGCGGCGACTCGTGAGATGAAAGAGCTAATGTTGGAGGCAAGATTATGATTTACGGTGTGGGTACAGATATTATTAATATTGAGCGTGTTGAACATATACTTACTAAGAACAAAGATGGCTTTGTTAGGCGCGTACTGTCTGAGCATGAGCAGGCTTTATTTGCCAACAAAGGTGATAGCGCCTCATATTGTGCAAAGCGTTTTGCTGCAAAAGAAGCTTTTGCTAAAGCACTTGGAACAGGTATTGGCAAGATTGTTAGCTTTCAAGATTTAACCGTTAGAAACAATGACAATGGTAAGCCGTATTTTATTCCTAGTGAGAAGTTACGCTTATATTTAGTGAATAAAAATATTAAACATGCACACTTAAGCTTGTCTGATGAAAAATTTAATGCGGTTGCTTTTGTAGTGTTGGAGTTAGGTACTGATCAACAGGAAGATTCAGCGGAGTACAACACAACTTTTTAGGCGTTTCTTGGTTCGTTAGTTGACGTATTCGCCATAACCAGCCTTGTAAGCCTGAGCTTTGGTGCCTTTGCAGCCAAATCTTTGAGCAGTTTTGTATCCAGAGATGGCTAATGGGTTTCTTTCCAAAATTGGTACTGGTGTTTTGTGCATATCAAAGCGTCTAAGGCCTTTATTCATCTTTTCAACGCCTGTACGACTTAGTCCTGCACAATTCTCATTGTAGAATTTAACCGCACCAACCACAACTAACATTTCATTAGGTGTGATCGCTTGCACGTTTAATGTGATGATTAAAAAAGGTATCGTTAGTAATTTTTTCATGGTTAGCATTATACCTTAATCTATATTATAAGTCAATAATATAGATTTGATACAAGACTAACTGCTGTAATGACAAAGGTAGTTAACACTGACATCATCTTCTAATTTGTATACTTTAGTAAAAGGATTGTAAGTCATTCCAATCATACTTTTTAGTGATAAATCTACATGCCTAGCCCATTCGTCTATTTCAGATGGCTTGATAAATTTATCCCAGTCGTGCGTACCTTGAGGCAGTAGTTTGAGTACATATTCTGCACCGACAATAGCAAATAAGTAAGATTTTGGATTACGATTAATGGTGGAAAAAAATACCTGGCCACCAGGTTTGACTAGTTTAGCGCAAGCTTTAATGATAGAGCTTGGATCGGGTACGTGTTCTAACATTTCTAAACAAGTGACCACATCAAATTTTCCAGCGTGTTTTTCGGCAAACTCTTCCACAGGGATTTTTTGATAATCTACATCAAGGCCTGATTCAAGTAAATGTAGTTTAGCCACTTCAAGGCCGGCTTCAGCCATGTCAATACCAGTGACTGTTGCGCCTTCATTAGCCATAGATTCACTTAAGATACCACCGCCGCAGCCAACATCTAAAATAGCTTTGTCTTTTAACGAGCCACCACAATGCTCTTTGATGTAGTTTAGACGCAGCGGATTGATATCATGTAATGGTTTAAACTCAGAGTTCTTATCCCACCAGCGAGAAGCCAATGCGGCAAATTTATCAACCTCATCAAAATCTACATTACTCATAGTGCTTGTACGGCCTCTAGCACTTCATCGACATGGCCACCAACCGCAACTTTGTCCCAAGACTTCAAAATATCGCCATTAGGACTGATAATAAAAGTTGAGCGCACAATGCCCATCTTGTCTTCGCCATTTCTAGACTTTAACTGCCAAACACCAAATGCTTCGCATAGTGCGCCATCTTCAT
>QOAH01000097.1 GCA_003978185.1 Candidatus Thioglobus sp. | reverse complement strand
TCGCGCACCATGCCAGCACCTGCGTGATCGTCTTGTGCTAATCTTTTAAGGCCTGTTACAAACGAAGGCCATGGACCATTTTCCAACTCATCAAGGTTGGGGGTGTTATATAGCTCTTTAGCCATTTTATTTCTCCAGTATATTTAATAAATCTTCTAATCCTAAAAAAAGAAGATGTGAACGGGACAAATTATACTTGGAATGTGAGTAATACCACCCTTTATTAGTGGTATTTTTGACTATCCCTTAGGGGATATAAAAGAGGATATAAAATTAGAAAACTAAGATTAATGATGGGTTAAATATTGATCAACTTTCTCGGCAACACCACGGCCTTCATGAATTGCCCATACCACTAATGATTGGCCACGACGGCAATCTCCAGCAGTAAATACACCTTTTTGAGAAGTGGCATATTCACCATAAACGGCTTGATAGTTACCACGTGCATCAAGTTCGATATCAGCATCATCACTTAAATAGTGCTCTGGTGATATAAAACCCATAGATAACAACACCAATTGCGTGTCCCATGTTTTTTCACTGCCTTCAATTTCAATTAGTTTGCCATCATTAAAATCAACATTCACCGTATTGAGGCCTGTGACTTTGCCTGCATCATCTTTGATGAATGATTTGGTCATTAAATGATATTGCCTTGGGTCATCGCCAAATACTTGCGCCGCTTCTGCATGGCCGTAATCAACACGATAAATCAGTGGCCATAGTGGCCAAGGGTTACTATCGGCACGATCTTTGGGTGGCTTACCCATTAGTTCAAAATTCACAATTGAGTTAGCGCCCTGGCGTAGTGCTGTACCGATACAGTCTGTACCGGTGTCACCACCACCAATCACAATCACATCTTTACCTTTAGCAGATAAATCAGAATCATCTGCATGACCAGTGTCTAATAAACTTTTGGTATTTTTAGATAGATATTCCATTGCCATGTGCACGCCGTTGGCATCACGGTTAGCTACTGGCAAATCACGCGCTTGAGTTGCGCCGGTCGTAAATACCAAAGCATCAAATTCTTTTTGTAAATCGGCAGTAGTGGTATCTTGACCAACATTAACGTTGGTGATAAATTCAACACCGGAGTCTTTAAGTAAATTGACGCGGCGATCCACCACGTCTTTACCAAGCTTCATATTGGGAATACCATACATCAATAACCCACCAATACGATCATCACGCTCAAACACAGTCACACTATGGCCAATCTTATTAAGTTCATCTGCTGCTGCTAAACCCGCAGGGCCAGAACCAATAATGGCAATTTTCTTACCAGTACGATACTCCACCATGTGTGGCTGAATCCAACCTTCTTCAAAACCACGATCGACAATCGTTTGCTCAATATTTTTAATAGTGACAGCAGGATTGTTAATACCAAGCACACAAGAACCTTCACAAGGTGCTGGACAAACTCGACCGGTAAATTCTGGGAAATTATTAGTCTTATGTAGACGAATTAATGCTTCTTGCCACTTATCGTTATAAACTAAATCATTCCATTCAGGAATTAAATTATCAACTGGGCAGCCGTTTTCTGATTGGCAAAATGGCACGCCGCAATCCATACATCTTGCGCCCTGTTCTTGCAACTGTGCAATGTTATGTGTGCCTGTAAAAATTTCACCATAATCTTTAATACGTAGTTCAACTGGGCGATAATCCTCAGTCTTTCTATCAAATTCCTTAAAGCCAGTTACTTTTCCCATCACTCTCAAATGCTTAAAACTAAAGCACATAATTATGCCATAGATTTGCCTTGTTTAGCAATCAGAATAACTGTATAATTGCCCTTTTTTACAGAACTAACCTATAGGAAGCACTCTCATGAATTTAATTGATCAAATTGAGAACGAACAACTAAGATCAGATATCCCTGAATTTTCATCAGGTGATACCGTTATTGTACAAGTTAAAGTGCGTGAGGGTGACCGTGAAAGACTACAGGCATTCGAAGGTGTTGTTATCGCTAAGAAAAACCGCGGTATTGGCTCAGCATTTACAGTGAGAAAAATCTCTCATGGTGAAGGCGTTGAAAGAGTTTTCCAAACACACTCAAAAATGATTGATTCAGTAGAGGTTAAGCGTCGCGGTAAAGTTCGTCAAGCGAAATTATATTACCTTCGTGAGTTAACGGGTAAAGCTGCAAGAATTAAAGAAAAATTGGCTAAGCGATAAGCCTTAGTTTTTTCCAATGAAAATGCCGGTCTTTACCGGCATTTTTTATGCCATAATCTAACAGTGAATAACGTAGTATTAATTGACAAATTCTTAGATTATTTTTGGCTGTCCTCTGGCGCAAGTCAAAATACACTGAGTGCTTATCAATCAGACCTTAAGTTGTTTTCAAAATGGCTAGATGGTGATCTTTCTCATATTGACAGCACCCATATCAATGATTACTTCAAACATAGGCAGCTTAGCGCTGCCACACAGTCGCGCATCCTCACTTGTTTGCGTATTTTTTACCAGTATCTAATCGCCCAGCAATTAATCAAAAACAACCCCACCGCCAAACTACATCATCCCAAGCAAGCGCAAAAATTACCCGTTTTTCTCAATATCGAAGAGGTAGATCGGTTGTTGAATACGCCGGATAAAAACACCGTCTTTGGACAGCGAGATCGCGCCATGTTAGAGCTACTTTACTCCTGTGGATTACGCGTATCAGAGCTCATTAGTCTGGATTATCACAACATTAATTTAAATGAAGAATATATTCGTATTCATGGCAAAGGTAATAAAGAACGTATTTTACCGATGGGCGAAATAGCAATGGACTATCTCAGCACTTACGAGCAAAAGGCACGACCTTTTTTACTCAAATCAGGCCAAACTGATCATTACTTTTTAAGTAATCGAGGCTCAGGCATGAGTCGACAAAATTTCTTTTACATTATCAAAGCTTACGCCGCTAAAGCTGGGATTGACAAACCACTATCCCCACACACTCTACGCCATGCTTTTGCTACGCATCTTGTGCAACAAGGGGCAGATTTACGTAGCGTACAGCTGATGCTAGGTCATAGCGATATTTCCACCACGCAAATCTACACGCACATCCAAAACGTACAATTGAAGTCTCAGCATGTCAAACACCACCCAAGAGGTTAATTTTTTTACTTCGTTTTTTTTCCTACGCGGTGTTATGCTAATCAATCATTCGGTCATATAGCCATATCTATATTCCCTCATTCACTCTGTCGCATGCCTTGCGCAGAAAAAAAATACTCGTAAAAAATCTATGCACAAATAATAGAATATCTAAAAAAAATATTGGAAATTATTGAAATCAGCTTAGAATAAGCTAAATTTTAGACAAAAATAATGAAATTTAACGTTTTTTAACTACTTTTATAGACTTTTAATCACTAATAATGGGTATTTTAAGTCAATAGTTCAACTGATTTAAGAAATTTTGACAATTTTTACTTTGAACAAAGCTTTACTATTTTGTGAGAATTTTTGATATTTTACAAGGCAAATTTGGTT
>QOAH01000107.1 GCA_003978185.1 Candidatus Thioglobus sp. | reverse complement strand
AGAAAAACTGTCGTTAGCCACAGGAAAAACGAGTGTGTTGGGTGATGAAATGTCACAAATGCATGATGCTAGAGGAAAAGTAAAGTCATTAAATACATCTCTAGAAGGCACCGAACAAGCGCTAAACCTATCTGACAAAAAATTAATTCAGCTCAAAAATATTTTTGAAAAACAAAATAAAGCCAATATTCAAAACAACTTGCAACGTATTTACGACTTAGAGGATACGACTAAAGGTATCGCAATTACTGGTCTGATCTTACCTGTTGTCGGTATTGCTACTTTGTTTGCTTACAAAAACAAAGAAACTAAAAATTATTGTAAAAATATCCAGAACACCATCGACTTAGAAAAGAAAGTATTTGGCAGAGCAGTGTCAATCAATGACGAAATGAAACAACTGTATCAGACTCAATGTATTGACAAACAACAAGAAACAGGCAAATAATTAAAGCCTATTTTTAATTAAATTTTCAACTACCTCTGGCTCTGCCAGAGTAGATGTATCACCTAAATTAGCATAATCATCTTCGGCAATCTTACGTAAGATACGGCGCATAATCTTACCACTACGTGTTTTTGGTAAGCCTGGTGCAAATTGAATTTTATCCACTGTTGCAATGGGTCCAATTTCAGAACGAACCAATTTTACCAACTCTGCTTTTAACTCATCTGTTGGCTCGACGCCATTCATAATCGACACATAAGCATAAATACCTTGGCCTTTAATATCATGTGGATAGCCTACCACTGCCGCTTCTGAAACATTTTCATGCAATACTAAGGCTGATTCAATCTCAGCTGTACCTAAACGATGACCTGAAATATTTAATACATCATCCACTCGTCCAGTAATCCAATAATAACCATCTGCATCGCGCTTTACCCCATCACCAGAAAAATACTTACCTGGAAAGGTTGAAAAGTACGCCTCCATAAAGCGTTCATGATTGTTATAGAGTGTGCGCATTTGCCCCGGCCAAGATCTGGCAAGCACCAAAATACCTTCGGCCTCACCTTCTAGTACTTCACCTTGCTCATTGACCACTTGTGGCTCAATACCAAAAAATGGCATACTGGCTGATCCTGGCTTTAATACAGTCGCATAAGGCAAAGGTGTGATCATATGTCCGCCTGTTTCTGTTTGCCACCAGGTGTCTACTACCGGGCACTTGCCATTACCCACAACACGGTGATACCATTCCCACACATCTGGATTAATTGGCTCGCCTACCGTACCTAAAAGTCGCAAACTAGAACGAGAAGTCTTGTTGACAAAATCATCACCGCCACCCATCAGCGCACGAATGGCTGTTGGTGCGGTGTAAAACGTATTCACCTGGTGCTTATCAATCACTTGCCAAAAACGAGAGCAATCAGGGTAAGTGGGCACACCTTCAAACATTAATGTTGTCGCGCCATTTGCTAACGGACCATAAACAATATAAGAGTGTCCTGTTACCCAGCCAACATCTGCCGTACACCAGTACACGTCACCGTCTTGATAATCAAAGGTGTATTTATGTGTGATTGCCGCATAAAGCAAATAGCCGCCAGACGTATGTAGCACCCCTTTAGGTTTGCCTGTTGAGCCTGACGTATAAAGAATAAAAAGTGGAGTTTCTGCATCATAAGCCTCGCATGGACAATTAGCTGGCATGTCGGTAACTAAATCGTGATACCAAACATCTTTAATACCCCAGTGTACTTCGCCTTTAGTGTGCTGTACGACGATTACTGCATCTACACAATCACAAGCACCGATCGCTTTGTCTACATTGGCTTTTAATGGTACCGCTTTGCCACCACGCACACCTTCGTCAGCGGTAATAACAATCTTACATTCTGAATCTAAGATTCTATCTTTAAGCGCTTCAGGTGAAAACCCACCAAAGACTACAGAGTGAATAGCGCCAATACGAGCACAAGCCAACATAGCGTAGCTCGCCTCAAGAATCATTGGCATATAAATACAAACACGATCGCCTTTTTTAACGCCCAGTTTTTTTAAACCATTGGCAAATTTTGCCACTTTATCATGCAGCTGCTGATAGGTAACAGACTCGCTGACGTCAGGATTATCACCCTCCCAAATAATGGCCACTTGATCGGCACGCTCACTCAGATGCCGATCAATACAATTGTAAGCAACGTTTAGTTTCCCACCTTTAAACCACTCGATTTGGCCTTGATGATAATCAATATTTGAAGTTTGAGTCCAATCCTTATCCCAGTCTAAAAATAGCTTGGCTTGTTTGGCCCAGAATGCATCAGAATCATTAATCGACTCGGCGTACATAGCTTGGTAAGTTGCCTCATCACACAAAGGCGTTCTGTTTGATTTTGCAATTGGGTAGGTTTTCATGGGCTTGATTTATTAAATAAAATAAGGCTTTAAATCATACCTATATATTTCTTACAGACGAAAAAAAATGACGCAAAAGCGTCATTTTATTGAATTTATTAAGTGTTTGAAATTATGCGTCAGTATCAACCACTTCAGTAACTTCGTCAACACCTTCATCAACAGCTGCTACTGATAATTCTGCTTCAACTTCTTGAGTGGTGGCAGCATCTTGAACTTTTTGCTGTGCGGTAAGCTCTTCTTCCATTGCGTACTCTTCTGTTAAGATTGAGGCATTAATTAAGCCTGCTTCAATTTCTCTAAGAGCGACCACAGTCGGCTTATCTTTGCCAACATCTAACGTCGATCTATAACCACCTGAGCTTAACTGGTGTGCACGCTTAGCGGCAACCAATACTAATTCAAAACGATTATCAACAAAATCTAAACACTCTTCAACAGTTACTCTTGCCATAATTCTAATTCAAATACGATAAAATGAAGCAATTTTACACGAAAAACAAACTTGAGTCGATGGAAAGATTAATTGTTCTAGATACTGAAACCACAGGCATTGAGCCCTCGGAAGGTCATCGCATTATTGAAATCGGTTGTACCGAAATTATTGATAGAGAAATTACTGAAAATAATGAATACCATCAATATATTCAGCCTGATCGCCTGGTAGGTGATTCAGAAAGAATTCACGGCATTAAAGACAGTTTTTTAAAAGGAAGTCCTAAATTTGAAGAGATTGCCGAGGAGTTTTTAGAATATGTTGAAGGCGCAACTCTGGTTATTCACAACGCACCATTTGACTTAGGTTTTCTAAATCATGAGCTCAAACTCATGGGTGTTGATCAGCGCATTGAAGATAATTGCACGATTATTGATTCACTAGAGCTCTCTAAACAACAACGGCCTGGCACCATGCATAACCTAGATGCACTTTGTCGTCGTTTTGAGATTGATGCCAGTGCACGTACTGTGCATGGCGCACTACTCGATGCACAAATTTTAGCGCAAGTTTATTTAGCAATGACGGGTGGTCAATCAACCTTATTTAGTGATAATAGTAACAACGATGATGACAAAGCCAAAGCCAGCGCAATTATCAGAGTGGATACTGCCCGCGCTAAAATTAAAATAATACTCGCTAACGAAGCCGAGCTTGAAGCTCATAACTCTTACTTTAAATAATATGCAATATCAAGACTTACGTGAATTTATCACCGAATTAGAAAAACAAGGCGAACTCAAACGCATATCAACACCGGTTGATGCATACCTTGAAATCACAGAGATTTGTCG
>QOAH01000125.1 GCA_003978185.1 Candidatus Thioglobus sp. | reverse complement strand
CAAAAGACTGTGTTAGTCTCTACCAATATTAGCCAATAATGATAGTTATATCAATAATTTTAATTATGTTAAGATTTAGTCCGAAGTATCAAAACAATTATTTTTTTATCTTGAGGAGAAAGTGAATATGATGAAGTACGATGGTCAAGAGATTGGCTCAAAAAAATGTGGTATCACACAGGTTTGTGTTGTTATGGCAATGTTAGCAGGTGCATTTTTAACACTGGTTATTATTTGGGGCATTATGGAATTTATGCCAGGGATTCCAGCGGGCATATGACCTATTCCGACTTCTAAATAAAAAAAGCGCACCAAATGGTGCGCTTTTTTGTGATCTATTTAATATGGTGGCCACACCTAGAATTGAACTAGGGACACAGGGATTTTCAATCCCTTGCTCTACCAACTGAGCTATGTGGCCTTAAAAGTCAGAATTATACCGACAAATCTTATTAATAATGATGAACTATTCGCCTATGAACCTCTCAGCATCAAGCGCTGCCATACAACCTGTACCAGCTGAGGTAACCGCCTGACGGTAAACGTGGTCTGCCACATCACCCGCTGCAAATACACCCTCAACACTAGTTTGTGTGGCATTACCTTTAACGCCACTTTGCACCTGAATGTAACCGTGTTTCATCTCTAGATGTCCTTCAAAAATACCTGTATTTGGCGTATGGCCAATGGCAATGAATACGCCATGCACATCAATTTCTTTAGTCTTGCCGTCATTACCTTTTAATCTTAGTCCTGTTACACCCATGGTGTCGCCCAATACTTCGTCTAAATTATGATTGTATTCAATGGTAATATTGCCGGTTTTTGACTTTTCAATTAATTGATCTGACAAAATCTTTTCACTAGAAAACTTATCACGACGATGAACAATGGTGACATGGTCGGCAATATTTGACAAGAACAATGCTTCTTCTACTGCGGTATTACCGCCACCAATAACCGCTACCTTCTGACCACGATAGAAGAACCCATCACATGTGGCGCAGGCGCTCACACCCTTGCCTTTGAAAGCTTCCTCTGACTCTAGACCCAAATAACGTGCACTTGCGCCGGTGGCAATAATCACTGCATCGGCAGTATAGGTCGAACCGGCACCATTCAGTATAAATGGTCGTTTAGAAAAATCAACGTCAGTAATGTAGTCATTGATAATTTCGGTATCAAAACGCTCAGCATGTTGCTGCATGCGCGTCATCAAATCTGGGCCTTGCACACCATCATTGTCGCCCGGCCAATTATCCACATCAGTGGTGCTCATTAATTGCCCTCCCTGCTCCATGCCGCTGACAATCACAGGGTCTAAGTTTGCCCTTGCTGCATAGACTGCCGCGGAATAGCCCGCAGGGCCAGAACCAACAATCAATACCTTACAATGTTTATTTTCACTCATTTAAATACCAATCCTTTATACTTATACACAAAATCTCTATTATCCGAAACATTATAAAGCAAGCTGAAATCGCCTTGAAAAAAAATAACCCCTCAAACAATAGAAAAACCACAAAAAAACCTTGGTCTCGAACTGTAAACGAAATTTTGTTTATTGCGCTCAGCACTTTGGGCTTGGTGTATCTTGCGGCGCTTATCACTTATTCGCCAACAGAAAACCCGTGGTCAGGTGATATCGAGCTAACCAAACCTGTAATCAATTTAGCTGGCGTATTTGGCGCTTATTTGAGTGACATTTCTTTATCAATTTTGGGCTATGGCGCTTACTTAATTTCAATCTCGTTGATCTGGCTAGGCTATAGCATTCACAAGAATACAGGGCAAATACCAACAAACCGATCTGTCTTAGTGATTCGTCTAATTGCTGTGATGGTGATGGTTGCCTTCAGCGCTGCGATACTAGCACAAAACACCTCGGACCCTGCAGGTGGTTGGATTGGTGAGATGATGCATGGCTATTTTGGCACACTGTTTGGTTCTGCCTCATTTATTGTCTACCTAAGTATTATGATGATTAGCTTTAGCATTGCCAGCACCGCGTCTTGGGCTAGTATTTTCAACTCAACTAGCGGCGTTGTTGGTGTCTTTATAAACAATTTAAAGGCGTCTAGGAAAAAATCAAAAATAAAAAAGGCCGCCAAAGTCGTCATTACACCCAAACAAGCTAATACAAAAAGATCTGGTGTCATGGCTAAGGTTAAGTCCGCTAAGATCAAATCCAACAAAAAAATCGCGCCCGCTTCATCTAATTTGTTTAACACCAAAGTCTTGAATGGCTTACCTGATTTATCTTTGCTTGATGAAATCAGTATCAATACTTCAGGTTATTCTGAACAAGCACTCGAAGATATGTCACGCCAAGTGGAGATTAAACTCAAAGACTTTGGTTTTGAAGTCAGTATCACCACCGTTACACCCGGGCCTGTCGTTACTCAATTTGAGCTTTCATTAGCGCCAGGGGTTAAGGTTTCACAAATCATGAATCTAAACAAAGACCTTGCTAGGGCATTACTGGTTGAGAGCGTGCGTATTGTTGATGTGATTCCAGGTAAACCGGTGATTGGATTAGAAATCCCAAACGCTGAACGCGAAATGATCAGTCTAAAAGAAATCCTCGCTTCTGATGTCTTCGCTAAGTCGGATTCAGTGTTGACGATGGGCCTAGGTAAAGACATTAACGGACTACCGGTGATTGCCAATTTGTCTAAGATGCCACACTTATTGGTGGCAGGTGCGACCGGCATGGGTAAGTCTGTTGGTATTAATGCAATTATTTTAAGTGTGTTATACAAAGCCAAGCCTGATGAAGTACGCATGATCATGATCGACCCTAAGATTGTTGAGCTTGCTTGCTACGCTGATATTCCACACCTGCTCACCCCAGTGGTAACCGACATGAATCAAGCGTCCTCCGCCTTGTGGTGGTGTGTGAATGAGATGGAACGCCGATATTCATTATTGGCTAAATTTGGGGTACGTAATATTGAGGGCTTTAACGAGAAACTCAAAAAAGCCAAAAATAAAGGCACACCATTATTAGACCCTTCTTTTAACGCCAACACAGCTGAAGAAGGCGAAACTGCAGCTGAACTCGAAAAACTACCGCTAATTATGCTGGTGATTGACGAATACGCCGACATGCTTGGCGCACTTGCCCAAGAAGACCGCGCTAAGGCCAAACGTGTGGAGGCACTGATTGTGCGTCTGGCTCAAAAAGCACGTGCTGCCGGTATTCACTTAATCATTGCCACACAGCGTCCAAGTGTGGACGTGATTACTGGCCTCATTAAATCCAACGTGCCAACGCGTATTGCCTTCAAAGTTTCAAGCAAGGTAGACTCTCGCACCATTCTCGACCAAGGTGGTGCAGAGCAATTACTGGGCATGGGTGACATGCTTTATATGACCCCAGGCATTTCACACCTAACCCGTGTCCACGGCGCCTTTGTTGATGACGATGAAATTACTCGTGTGGTTGATTTCTTGCGCAAAAACTCACAGCCAAACTACATTGATGGCATTCTTAATGCCCATAGTGAATCAGCTGATTCGCACGAAGGTAGTAACAGTAGCGGTGTAACTGGCGAGCTTGATGCTCTTTATGATGAGGCAGTACAAATTGTGACCTCATCACGCCGTGCTTCAATCTCTAGCTTGCAACGTCGTATGCGTATTGGTTACAACCG
>QOAH01000062.1 GCA_003978185.1 Candidatus Thioglobus sp. | reverse complement strand
GATCGAGATCTGACCGATTGGAAAGGCAGAGAATTTACAGAAAAAGAATTTTCCGCTTTCATGAAAGTTCAATTTACCCCAACCATTATCTTCCTTAATGCCAAAGGTGATATTGTACTAAGAGTAAATGGCTACCAATCGATTGATAAGTTAGACTCAATGCTTGACTATGTATCAACTAAGCAATATCTCAAGCAAACCTATTCACGTTATAGTAATTCTTTTAAAAAAGACACGGCAGGAAAGCTCAATGCTAGCAACTTGTTCGACCCCGCCCCACACCTCTTAACCCGTAGTGAACGGTTTCCAGCGCGTGAAAATTTAGCGGTATTTTTTGAAGAGCCTAACTGTATAGAATGTGACACTTTCCATCAAACATTGATGCAATTAGAGCAAACCAAAGGTTTATTAAAATCTATGCAAGTCGTACAATTCAACGCCCTATCAGATGAAAAGCTTATCACCCCGGATGGTAGACGTGTTACCGCCAAAGATTGGTATGATGAACTAGAACTAAACTATAAACCTGCTATTGTATTCTTTGATAAACAAGGCAAAGAAATTATTAGAAAAGATGCCTTCTTTAAAGCTTACCACTTCCATGGCATTATCACTTATGTACTCTCAGGTGCATACAAGCATCAACCCAACTTCCAACGATATCTTGAAGGAAAATCTGATAAATTAAGAGAGCAAGGTATTACGGTTGATATATGGAAATAACCAAACTTGATTAAATCTAAACTTTCTTAACAAACTCAGATTTGAGTTTCATAGCGCCGTGGCCAGGGATTTTACAATCAATATTGTGATCACCATCGCATAGGCGAATATTCTTAACTTTGGTGCCAACTTTAACAGCAGAGGATGTGCCTTTAATTTTAAGATCTTTAATCACACTAACCGTATCGCCATCAACTAGCGTGTTGCCATTAGCATCCTTGACCACTTCTTCCTGTTCATTCAACTCATCTGCTGAAAACTCATACGCGCATTCAGGGCAAACCAGTAGATTTCCGTCTTCGTACACATACTCAGAATTACATTTTGGACAGTTAGGTAAGCTCATGGATTACACCGTAAATGGATATTTAACAGGGTCATGATGCTCATAGCCAATCAGCTCAAAATCATCCATTGTCACCCAGGTTTCTAGGTCTTCCAGAGTTTTAATTTCAGGATTTATCTTAAGGCTTGGCAATGGTAATGGCTCACGGTCAACTTGCTCATTTTTAAAAATCTCTACTTGATTTTCATACAAGTGTACATTCGATAAGTGATGACGCATTTTCTTGGCTTTTTTGCCAGTAATCTGCGCAGTAATCATGAGTAAGAATGCCACTTGAAAGTGATTAAATGGCTGACCTAATGCGTAGTCAGACGAACGCTGATAACTTTCTAAATACAGATCATCACCAAGCAAATTAAAATGATGCGTATGCATACATGCTGGCAAGCAGGCGCGATGAATGAGGTTAGGGTGATTAAAGGTCATGATCTCACGCCTATCATCAACACCCTTTGATAAATCAGTCACAATCTTTTGATATTGATCGAATGGCTCATCATCTTCAACACCTGGGAAAGCACGCCCTATCACACCGTAACACATACCCATATCATCCTCACCTTTACGGTATGGATTATCAAGCCAAGCTTGGTTATCATTGGCATTAGCATTCCAAGTGTTACAACCCAATTCTCTAAACTCTGCGGCTGATTGATAGCCACGAATATAGCCGAGCATCTCAGCAATAGCCGATTTCCAAAAGAGCTTTTTAGTGGTAACCACTGGCACTGTTCCATCACTTAGATCGTGCTCAAAAGTGGCGCCAATAATAGTAAGCGTTTTTTGTCCAGTGCGTGCATTTTCAAGCCAGACACCTTCCTCTAGAATACGTTTACCAATGTCTATGTATGCTTTCATGCTTGCTGTCTATTTGCTTTATAAAGTAGGTAGACACCCAATATTATCATTGGCAGGCTTAATAATTGCCCCATAGTCAACCAGTCAAATGCAAGATAACCTAACTGCACGTCTGGCACTCGAACGAACTCAATTATAAATCTAAATAAGCCATAGAAAATCAAAAATAAGGCAGAAGTTGACATTATTGGTCGTGGCTTACTACTATACAGCCAAAGAACAATAAACAGCACCAAACCTTCTAAAAACGCCTCATACAATTGTGATGGGTAGCGGCTTACACCCTGCTCTTGAATATACATACCCATTGGACTAGTGGTCACCTTACCCCAAAGCTCGCCATTGATAAAATTACCTACTCGCCCAAAAAACAACCCTAAAGGTACAAGTGGTACAACAAAATCCAATGTATCAAACAAGCCATGCTTGTATTTACGATTAAACACAACCATCGCAATTAATACACCCAAGAAACCACCATGGAATGACATGCCTCCACCTTGAATGGCAAAGATAGACAGCGGGTCAGACAAGAAATTACTAAGGTTATAAAACAACATATAACCCAAACGTCCACCGATGACTACACCAACTGCGCCGTAAAATATCAGGTCTTCAATTTGTTGTGTATTCCAATTATTAAGTTGTTTAGCGCGGTAATTGGCTAATAGATAGGCTGACAAAAATGCCAATAAATACATCAACCCGTACCAATAGATTTGGACAAGGCCAAAATCAAATAAAACTGGGTCAATAGTTGGGTAAATCATGTTTAAAAAAAGTGGTGGTGCGCTCGAGGTGATTTGAACACCCGACATTCGGCTTCGGAGGCCGACACTCTATCCAGCTGAGCTACGAGCGCATATTTCATGCGAAAGTAGTTAAAGTATATTTTAAATTTAGTCGTCTTCAGAACAGAATACTGCTTGCATATTGGCGACTAACTTCAAAATTTTTGCATCTTTAACCTTGCACAAAATTTTATTACCATCACGCCGCGATTCAACAATATCTTTAGTTCTAAGAATATCGATATGCTGTGAAATATTGGATTGTGAAGAGCCAACCCGCTTAACAATTTCAAGTACGGGTAATTCTGAATCTTTAAGTGCACATAGAATTTTTAAACGCAACGGGTGTGCCATCGCTTTTAAAGCTTTAGTCGCTTTTTCAATGTCTTCGTCTTTTTCTAATAAGGTCATTTCACTCATAATTATATTCTTCCTAACATGCCGTAAACGCCATATCTTCTTGTTTTAATTGACACCATTCTTTGATAATAATTAATCAAGCTATCTCTATTAAGGACAATGTCAAAAATTTGCCATTTGTTTTCTTTACTTTGGTGAAATAAAAGATCGATATTAAGACCAAATCGAGAGTAACCATTCACCTGCAGCTGCACTGCAATCGAACCACCCATTATTGGTCTAGCTGAGATAAAACGTAACGACCCTGATTGTGATTGGGCCAATCGTGATATTAGTGTTGTAATAATATTTTGTTTTAATTTTGTAGAAAAATAAGCTTTTTCTTTTTCTCCTAAATTGGCTGTGATAACCAGTAGAACCTCATCAGAAATATAATCAAAATCAAATAACGGTGAAATTTCTTGATCAACCAAAGCGCTTGCTAACTGTGGAGAGTAAATGACTGCTGCAGTTAATTGATTGAGTTTAACAATGGTTGACTGTATCACTTCAACAGGGCCTCGCTCTGTCGCTACTACTACTGGCTCATTAACATCTGAAATTACCTCTGACTCATTCGCAAACAGGGTCTGCGATATGAATAATGTTGACGCTAATAAAATTACATTCAATCTTCTCATTTTTTCTCCATTATTTAAAAACAAAACCAAGTAAAATTCAAATTAACTGATACTCTTGTTACACAGTATTATATTTAATCTTTTTATAAGCAAACAATTATATTATGACTTTCTTTCGCCCGTTTAAGCCCCTCTTATTTATAGTGCTTATTTACACTTATTTTACTACTTCTCCTGCTTACGCACAGACCGCTGCTGAAAATGAAAAGGTGGAAGAATTTTTTAAAGACTTAGAATCATTTACCAAAGTGTTTAGCCACATTAAACAATTGTATGTCGATGAAGCTACAAACAAAGAGTTGTTTGAGGATGCAATTAAAGGCATGGTGACAGGACTTGATCCTCATTCAGATTATTTAAAACCCAAAGAACAAAAAGACTTATTGGAAAGTGCATCAGGTAAATTTGGTGGATTAGGTATTGTTATCGGTATGAAGGATGACGCCATTCAAGTCATTTCCCCTATTGACGATACACCCGCTTATCGAGCAGGCATTCAAGCAGGTGATTTAATTGTCAAGATTGGTGATAAGCCTGTACGTGACATGACACTCGAAGATGGGGTTAAGCTCATGCGTGGTGAGCCAGGTACAGATATTCAACTTACAATTGTTCGCAAAAACAAAAAACCTTTTGTCGTTAACATTACACGTGAAATTATTACTATTACTTCAGTCAAGGGGTATTTGCTAGAAAAAGACATTGGTTATATTCGCATCTCTAGCTTTCAAAATCCAACAGCAAGACTGTTAAAAGAAACATTAGAAAGACTGGTTAAAGAAAATGATCGCTACCTTGAATCACTTGTTCTAGACTTGAGAAATAACCCTGGTGGCGTACTGGATGGTGCGGTTGATGTGGCTAATTTATTCATTGATAAAAAAGGCTTAGTGGTTTATACCGAAGGCCGTATTCCAAGCTCAAATCTAAAGTTCAAAACCAAGCCTGGAGATATTATGCTTAACTCTCCTATCGTCGTGCTGATTAACAAAGGTTCGGCTTCAGCTTCAGAAATTGTTGCTGGTGCATTGCAAGATCACAAACGTGCTGTCATCATGGGTAGCACTTCATTTGGCAAAGGCTCTGTTCAGACCATTATTGAACTTAAGGGTGGCTATGGTCTTAAAGTCACCACAGCACGTTATTACACACCGTCGGGTCGCTCTATCCAAGCCAAAGGCATTGAGCCAGACATTGCTTTGAAAAACATCAGTCTTGAAAATGAAAAAGAAGAAAGTGTACTTGGAGACACTAAAGAAAGTGACTTGAATGGCCACTTAGAAGTCGAAGATCAAGACCCTTCGCAATTATCTTCTGAAGAAATTATCACAGCACAAGAAGACAAAAAAGCTGAAGAAGACAAAAAAGCAATTGAAAAACTCAAAAAAGATTATTTTGTGCACGAAGCGACTAACCTGCTTAAAGCATTGACAGTTTTGGGCAGATAATTGATGGCTGTTGTTCTTTCAGTTGCAAATCAAAAAGGCGGTGTGGGCAAAACCACTACTGCTGTTAATCTAAGTGCCGCTCTAAAAGCCATTAAAAAGCGCGTATTACTGATTGATATTGACCCTCAGGGTAATGCCACAATGGGTTGTGGTGTTGATAAATATAGCTTAGAAAACTCCGTTTGTGAATTATTATTAGACGAATGTAGTATTACCGAAGCAACCATACATGCCCCTGGTATTGAAATTGACGTACTACCCTCTAACACCGATTTAATTGCTGCAGAGATCGCGCTACTCAAATGTGAAAAATCTGAATATAAATTAAAAAAAGCCATTGCCAAAGTTAAAGATAAATACGATTACGTGGTAATCGATTGCCCACCTTCACTTAATATGCTCACGATCAATGCCTTTACTGCATCTGATGGCATTATTATTCCAATGCAATGTGAATACTATGCCTTAGAAGGTTTGACTGCACTAATTCAAACCATTGAAAAGATTCAAGCTACTACCAACCCTGATTTAGACATCACTGGCATTATCCGCACCATGTTTGATACACGTAATAATTTATCTAACGAAGTGTCAATTCAATTGTTACAGTATTTTTCACACAAAGTATTTAAAACAATCATCCCTAGAAATGTAAAATTGGCTGAAGCACCAAGTTTTGGTCAGTCGGCAATTAACTATGCCAGATCATCCAAAGGGGCAATTTCATATGTTTCACTAGCAAGCGAAGTAATTAGAAAAACATCAATAAATTAACATGGCAAAAATTTCAAAATTAGGACGTGGATTAGATATATTGCTGGGACAAGTCACCTCTGCAAGCAAGCAATCCAACTCCAATCATAACCTTAAAGTATTAAGTGTTAATGCACTACAGCGTGGTAAATTCCAGCCTAGAGATGATATTGACCCTGATACATTGAACGAGCTTGCTGATTCAATTACCTCTCAAGGTATTATTCAGCCACTGGTTGTTCGTAAAGTCACTTATGATAAATACGAAATCATTGCTGGTGAAAGGCGTTGGCGAGCGGCCAAAATCGCAGGCTTAGACGAAATTCCGGTCATTGTTCGTGAAATTGATGATCAGGTCGCTTTGGCGATTGGCCTTATTGAAAATATTCAGCGTGAGTCTCTCACACCACTCGAAGAAGCGAGAGCACTACAGAAATTGA
>QOAH01000136.1 GCA_003978185.1 Candidatus Thioglobus sp. | reverse complement strand
CATAGCCACAAACGTTACCGGCAATGACTTGTTCTTCTGCTTTGAAGGTAGAATTTTTTGGTGGATAAACAATCACACGTCCACCAGACAAGCCTTTGCCAACGTAGTCATTTGCATCGCCTTCGACTTCTAAGGTAATACCCTTTGCTAAGAATGCGCCTAAAGACTGGCCAGCAGAGCCTTTGAAATTAATATGAATCGAGCCTTCATCTAGATTGTTACCACCACGGGTTTTAACCACGTGTGAAGACAGCATCGCGCCAACCGCACGATCGACATTGGTAATGATGGAATCAAACTGCACCGATTCGTTACCTTCGATAGCAGCTTTTGATTGTTCGATTAAGCTGTTGTCGATTTGTAATTCTAATTGGTGATCTTGTAAGATACTTTGATAAGTACCTGTATCTGCATTAGGCTTATTCGCCGGCGTTAACAAAGCATCTAAATTGATTGAACCCTGTTTCCAGTGGTCAATGGCTTTGTCCATTTCTAGCATATCAACACGACCAATCATTTCGTTAACTGTTTTAAAGCCAAGCTCCGCCATGATTAAACGTAATTCTTCAGCGACCATGAATAAGTAGTTGACTACGTGTTCTGGCTTGCCGGTAAACTTTTTACGCAGTTCTTTGTCTTGCGTGGCAATACCGACCGGACAAGTATTAAGGTGACATTTACGCATCATGATACAACCCATGGTCACAAGTGGTGCGGTTGAGAAGCCAAATTCTTCAGCGCCGAGTAAAACACCAATCGCCACATCACGGCCAGTTTTTAATTGGCCATCTGTTTGAATCACCACGCGTGAGCGCAGATCATTCATAACTAAAGTTTGGTGAGTTTCTGCCAATCCTAATTCCCACGGTAAGCCCGCATGTTTGATAGAAGTTAGTGGTGATGCGCCAGTACCACCATCATGACCTGCAATAACGATATGATCTGATTTGGCTTTGGTTACACCAGCGGCAATCGTACCCACACCCACTTCTGCCACGAGTTTCACACTGATTCTAGCAGCAGGGTTCGAGCGTTTAAGATCAAAAATGAGTTGTGATAAATCTTCAATAGAATAAATATCATGATGAGGTGGTGGCGAGATTAAACCAACCCCTGGGGTTGAGTGACGGATCTTAGCGATACCCTCATCAACTTTAGTACCTGGCAATTCACCGCCTTCGCCTGGCTTGGCACCTTGCGATACTTTAATTTGAATTTCGTCGGCATTATTAAGATAATCAATGGTAACGCCAAAACGACCAGAAGCCACTTGTTTGATAGCGCTTCGACGTGAATCACCATTAGCATCCGGGGTCCAGCGCTTAGAATCTTCACCACCTTCACCGGTGTTTGATTTACCACCTAGGCGGTTCATGGCAATGGCTAGAGACTCATGTGATTCTGCAGAGATCGAGCCAAAACTCATGGCGCCAGTGGCAAAGCGTTTGACGATTTCTTTGATATCTTCAACTTCGTCAATTGAAATTGGATTGCCTTGTTTGAATGACATTAAACCACGCAGTGTACAGTTGCGAGTACCTTCTTCGTTAGAGCGTTTAGAAAACGCCCAATAAGCTTCTTTGTCATTGTTGCGAGCAGCGAGCTGTAAGTTAGCAATAGTTTGCGGCTCCCACATGTGTTTTTCACCGCCACTACGCCAATGATAATGGCCTAAGTTGTCTAAATCATTGGACTGATAGGCATGGTGATGGCGTTTTTCAACCTCTGACTGTAAGATATCAAAGCCCACACCTTTAATACGTGATGCAGTCTCAAAGAAACATTTGTCCATGACTTCTGGCGCCAGACCAACCGCTTCAAAAATTTGTGCGCCTTTGTATGATTCTAGCGTAGAAATACCCATCTTCGCCATGACTTTAAGCATACCTTTGCCCACGCCTTTGCGATAAGCTTTAATAATAGCGCCATCACTTTCAATATCGATCATTCCATCACGACGTGCTTGCCATAATGCTTCGAATGCTAAATAAGGGTTAATGGCATCTGCACCGAAACCTGTTAACAAGCAGAAATGATGCACTTCGCGTGCTTCGCCTGTCTCTACAATAATGCCTACTTGAGTGCGTTCATGACTAGCGATTAAATAACGGTGTAGAGCTGAAGAAGCCAATAATGTACTGATAGCAGCGCGGTTTTCGCCAACGTTTCGGTCTGATAAAATGACCAAAGAGTGGCCATCTTTAATGGCTTGTGAGCCTTGCTGGCAGATGTCATCTAGTAATTCTGATACTTTTCTGCCTTTGCTAATGTCGTAAGTAATGTCAATGGTTTTACTGGTCCAACCACGGTGGTTACAGTGACGAAGCGCTGCGGTTTCTTCATTGGTTAGGATTGGATGGTCAATAACCAAACGATGTGCATTTTCTGCTTTGTTGCTAAGTAAGTTGCCTTCAGGGCCAATAGAACAACGCAGCGACATCACCACTTCTTCACGAATTGAGTCAATGGCTGGGTTGGTTACTTGTGCAAATAATTGTTTGAAGTAGTCATAGATAATACGTGAATGATCAGATAAACACGCTAAAGCTGAGTCATTACCCATGGATCCTACTGGATCACGTAATTCGCTGACCAACGGTAAGAGCATAAACTGTAAGGTTTCTGTACTGTAACCAAAGGCATTTAAACGATGAATCAAAGATTCTGGATGAAAACCATGCGCTTCTTGATCACAATGTAATTCTGATAAGTGAATCTGTTGGTCGTTGAGCCAATCTTGGTAAGGATTTTGTGCAGCAAATTCAGCTTTAATAGCTTCATCATCTACTAGCTCACCTTTATCAAAATCAACCAAGAACATCTTGCCTGGGCGTAATCTGCCTTTGGTTTTAACGTTGTCAGTTTCGACATCAACCACACCTACTTCAGAGGCCATAATTACTCGGTCATCGTGTGTTAGGTAGAAACGTGAAGGGCGCAAACCGTTACGATCGAGTACCGCACCAATATAGCGTCCATCGGTAAAGGCGATAGAGGCAGGACCATCCCACGGTTCCATCACATTTGAGTAATATTCATAAAATGCTTTTTTCTCATCACTCATGTTGTCGTCATTTTGCCAAGCTTCGGGTACCATCATCAGTACTGCTTCTTGCAAGGTGCGACCGTTCATCATCAAGAACTCTAAAACGTTGTCAAAACTACCTGAATCTGATACTTCAGTTTCAATCACTGGCAGTGTTTTAGATAAGTTGTCTTTAAATAATTCACTTTCTAGTACACCTTCTCGAGCGCGCATCCAGTTGTAGTTGCCTTGTCGAGTGTTGATTTCACCATTGTGTGACATGTAACGACAAGGTTGAGCTCGATCCCAAGACGGGAATGTGTTGGTCGAAAAACGCGAATGCACCATGGCTAAATAAGTGGCATACTCAGGGTTTGACAAGTCGGTATAAAAATTAAGTACTTGTGATCCCATCAACATGCCTTTATAGATAATGACAGTAGTTGACAAACTACAAACATAGAATAATAATGCTTGAGACAAAGATTCATCGGTACGAATAGCATTTGACGCATGTTTTCTAATAACAAACAAGGCGCGTTCAAATGCTTTGTTATCAATACCATCTGCACTGGCAATAATCAGTTGTTTAATAACCGGCTGAGATTCTCTAGCGGTATGGCCCACATCGGCTTTATCGGCATCAACCGGTACATCGCGCCAACCCACCAATGTTTGACCTTCATCTTCGATGGATTTTTCTAGTACGTTTATGCAGTGCGCTCTTTCATTGTCGTCTTGTGG
>QOAH01000032.1 GCA_003978185.1 Candidatus Thioglobus sp. | reverse complement strand
CGTCGTGATGAAGTGATTGAATATGTCTCTAAGAAGTATGGTGCTGAAAAAGTATCACAGATTATTACTTACGGCACCATGGCAGCTAAAGGTGTTGTGCGCGACGTAGGACGTGTTTTAGGCCATCCTTACGGTTTTAGTGACCGAATATCTAAGTCTATCCCTAACGACCTTAAAATTAATCTTTCAAGAGCGCTGGGTTATTTCAACGAAGGTGATTCACAAGAGAATAAAGACAAGTGGTATTCTGAAGAATTGAAAAATCGATATGACTCCGAAGAGAGTGTCACTACTTTGATTGATTTATCACTAGAGTTGGAAGGTTTGGTGCGTAATGTTGGTACGCACGCCGGCGGTGTACTCATTGCGCCAAGTAAGATTAGTGATTTTTGCCCGATTTATAAAGGTCCTAACGAATCAGATGGCGTGGTTTCACAATTTGACATGAAAGATGTTGAGGCCATGGGTTTGGTGAAGTTTGATTTCTTAGGCCTATCTAACCTGACTGTGATTGATAAAACTGTAAAACTTATTTTTGCCAAAGGTTTGAGTGATGAGTTAATTGATTTAGACGCCTTATCTTTGGATGATAAAGGCGTGTATGAGTTATTACAGCGCTGTGATACCACCGGTATTTTCCAGCTTGAATCAGATGGTATGCGTGGTTATTTGAAAAAACTCCAGGCTGATTCATTTGAAGACATTGTGGCGATGTTGGCTTTGTACCGACCAGGTCCACTCGGTGCTGGCATGGTCGATGACTATATTAACGTGAAGCACGGTACGCAGAAGGTGAAATACCCACACCCAATGTTAGAAGAGATTCTTAAGCCAACCAATGGCGTATTTTTGTACCAAGAGCAAGTGATGAAATCTGCCCAAGTTATGGCGGGTTATTCGCTCGGCGGTGCTGATTTATTACGCCGTGCGATGGGTAAAAAAATCGCCGCAGAAATGGACGCACAGCGTGATGTGTTTGTTAAAGGTGCGGCTGAGCGAGAGATTGACGTTAAAAAAGCCAATGAAATTTTTGACTTGATTGATAAGTTCTCAGGTTATGGGTTTAACAAATCACACTCGGTAGCCTATGCTTATATTTCTTATCAAACTGCTTGGTTAAAAGCGCATTATCCTGCTGCCTTTATGGCGTCGGTGCTTTCAGGTATGATGGATGATACGGACCGAGTTGCTTTTACTGTGAAGGAAGTGCAAGCCATGGGTTTGACTGTTGATGGCCCGAGCATTAACGAGTCTTATCATCAGTTTAGTATTCAAGATGAAAAAATCATTACTTATGGTTTGGGTGCTATTAAGGGTGTGGGTGAAGCATTGGTTGACACCTTAGTGGCTGAGCGAGAAGCGAATGGTGATTATCAAGATTTGTTTGATTTTTGTTCGCGTATTGAGCGTCGATCTTTGAATAAGCGTGCCGTTGAGGCTTTGATTTATAGTGGCGCTTTAGATGGTTTTGGTGTTAATCGTGCCAGTTTGATTAGAACCTACCCAAGTGCGATGAAGCAAGCAGAGCAACGACAAAATGACCAGTCTAGCGGGCAAAGTGGCTTGTTTGCAAATGAGCAAGTGCACAACGAGTATGAGGTTCATTATTTACCAGCCTCAAGTTTTTCATTTAGAGAAACCCTGCAGTTTGAAAAAATGGTGATGGGTTATTATTTTTACAACCATCCGACCGATGAATACAAAGCTGATTTAAAGCATATTTCTGCTACCCTGCCTTCTGCTTTAGTTTTTAGAAACAATAAAGAAGCACGAGTATTGGCACTCATTTCAGAACTACGTTATCGCTCTACTAGAAGTGGTGCACAGATGGCATTGATCAATGTTGAAGATAGTACAACCTTATTAAATGCGGTGGTGTTTTCCAAGGTGCTAGGATCAGTCAGTGAAGCGTTAGTCGCAGATACAGTGGTGGTGCTTTCTGGCAAGATTAATAAAGATTATCGTGATGAATGGCAACTGGTGGTTGATAAGGTGGAAGGCATTGATGCAGTTAAAGAAAAATACGCCAGAAGTTTTGAGATTTCACTTAACCATAAACATCAAGCGCTATTCGAGCCGCTTTCAGCGCTGTTAAAACAAAACCCAGGTCGGTGCCCGGTTAAGTTTCGTTATCAAGTGGACAATGCCCAGGGCAATGTCATTACTCGGGATTATTTTGTAAAGCCAGATCAGCAGTTGATAGATGCAGTTGATGCACTGTTAGGTGATCATGTGAGTCAAATTAATTACGTTTAAAGGTCTGAGCATTTTCGATTATAGTAGCGCGCATGGTCTTTCCTGTATTCGTTAATACTAATTTCGTCCCCCAATTTAATACTTATTTGACCTGAGCAATTAGTGTTGATTGATTTTATTTTATTGGCTTTGTATCGATCAGTCACTTGTTTAGCGGGGTGGTTAAAGCGGTTCTGATAGCCGCTTGATATAATGATTATTGAAGGTGAAACTGCATCGAGAAACGCTTGTGTAGAAGAGGTTTTACTACCATGATGGGGCGAGATTAAAATATCGCTATTAAGCTGCTCTCTTTGATATTTCACCAATCTTTTTTCAGTTTTTTTCTCGATGTCAGCACTTAACAACACTGAGAATTGGTCGGTGGAGACTTTCAAAACGCAGGAGGCATTGTTACCCTTTAAGCGAGTGTTTTGAGTAGGATTTAATATCTCGAACAGCACACCATCCCAGCGCCATTGTTGCCCAGCATAACAATAAGCCGATTTTCGGGTGATTTTATTCGGTGTTGAAGTGAGTATTTCTCCTACCTCGAATGCTGACAATACATCAATTAAACCACCAATGTGGTCATTGTCTGCATGTGAAATAATAATTCTATCTAAGCTACTAATTTGTTTAGCTTTGAGAAAGGGATTAATAACACTTTCTCCTAAGTTGAAGCCGGAGGGATATCGAGCGCCGGTATCAAATAATAGTGTGTGGTTTTGTGTTTGCACCACATGTGAGATTCCCTGTCCCACATCAAGGATGGTGATTAAGACTGTATTTTGTGCAATTTTTTCATTCGGTACAAACAACATTAAGGCCAATATTGGCACCGATAACAGCCGTAGTTTTAAGTCTTTGGGTGAAAGCACTATAAACATAGCCAATACAAACAGTATCAGGTCGAGTGTTTGTGTTTGAGCGTAATGCCATTGATTAAACTCAAACTGCTGTAATAAGCCTAGAAAATAGCTAAGCCCAGCCAAAGCTTGATTGGCCACTGCAAAGCTTAATTCAGCCGGATAAAGCAAACCAATAAGTACCAATAGTGCACCGATTAAAGACAACGGTGTAACAATAAAACTAAAGACTGGGATTGCAACTAGGTTGGCAATAGGTGAGAGTAAAGAACCTGAGGCAAAAAACCAAGCAATTAAAGGTAGTGTAGCAACACTAATTAGCAGTTGTATATAAAGCAGTCGATACAACCAGGATTTATTTTGATGCTGTTTAACGCCATATATAATCACTCCAACCACGTAAAACGACAGCCAAAAACCAACACTGAAAATACTCAGTGGATTATTGGCTAATACCAAAATAAGTGCTAAACCATAAAGTTGCCAGATATTATGATGGCGCCGTAGAATCAAGCTGACAAAAACCACACCGGCCATCGACCTGTTGGGATAGAGAAACCTGCAATCAGTGCATATAAAAAAGCCGAGAGTAATCCAAAATAGGCGGCCAATACTTGAGCTGGAATCTGATGACAGCAACGCTGACAACGACGCCATAAAAATTGTGCTAACAAAAACACAAATCCAGAAATCAAACCAATGTGGAGCCCAGAGATAACACTTAAATGCGTGGTATTAGTGTCTTTAAATAATACCCAATGTGATTCCTTAATAAAGGATCGGTCACCAATAATCAATGCATTAATCACACCACCAAAATCTAACGTTTGCAAAAATGGCTGTAATGAATAACGAAGATCTTGCCTAAATTGATCTATTGAATTAGCATGATTAACTTGAATCAGTTGATTGGATTTTGAAGATCTAACATAACCTGTTGCACCCATCTGTTTATAAAATAACCATTGCTCGTAATCAAATCCACCCAAATTCTGGTAGCCATTATTGCGTTTAAGTTTGAGTTGTAATTGCCAAGCATCACCCGTTTGTAAATCAGGGCGATTTTTGCCATACCAAGAGAGTTTAAGTCGGCTTTTAAAGGGAGAATTGGCATAAAAAATAAATTTGGTTTTATCGGTAGAGGATTCGGGTAAATCTGCGATTACACCGGTAACGAGTATCGGTTGATTAAGGTAAATATCATCTACATGGGTGTTTAAATTTTGTACAGAAAACCAGCCCATCCAAGCAAAACCTAGTAAAAAAACCAGGCCGTTGAGTGATAGTAGTTTGTGGTGTTTAAATAGCGTCAAAATCACTAAAAAAGCACATAAGATTACACCCCATTCATTATTTGATATTTCAAGTATATTTTTGAATGAAAATACACTGATACCGAGTAGAAAATTTAGGGCGTAAATTAGCATAAAATTGACAGTAAAACTAGATGATGGTTGGGTTAAAGAATTACTAGTTTATGATAGTCTAATATTTCGTGAAACACTTGATTTAATACGTGGAACATCAAAAGTTATCCTCTTATGGGTTGTTAATGATGTAAATGAATGTTTTCTAATATAGCCATTTGCAATAAACTTTTATAAGTTATTGATATTTAATTAAAAAAATAAATTGTTTAGTTTCTATTCAAAACCATAGAAAACCGCAATATATCGGTGTTTTCTATGAATTTTGACAAGATATTAACAGAGTTATCCACAGTTTTGTGAGTAACTCCGTTGAGTGTTGATTTGACAAGGTTTTTTGTTTTTATAATAACTTTTCACTGATGATTTCAATAATTTTTCGACCCAGTTTTTGTTTACTACTTTTCGTCAGTTTTATACTGCTTTTCTGATCGATAAACACCACCTCGTTTTCGTCACTTTTAAATCCAAAATCGGCGTTTGAAACATCATTTAGAATAATGGCATCACAACCCTTGTTTTTAAGCTTGTTTTGGGCATTTTCAAGTAAGTTTTGTGTCTCTGCAGCAAAACCAATACAAATGGGCCTTTGAGGTAAATGACAAACGTCTTTTAAAATATCTTTGGTTGGGATAAGCTCTATTGTGATTGCTTGATCAGACTTCTTGATTTTGTGATTTTTAGGGTTTTTTATCGAATAATCACTCACCGCCGCACATGCAATAAAAATATCTTGATCATTGATATTTTCCATCACTGTTTGGTACATTTGCTCGGCACTGATAGCGAATATTTGCTTAGAAGGTTCACTGATTGAAGTAGAAATATTGCCAAGGATTAATGTCACTTGTGCGCCTGCCTCAATACAAGCATCTGCTAAGGCCATGCCCATCTTGCCACTGGAATGATTGGACAGGTAGCGAACAGGGTCAATTGCTTCAATGGTGGCACCTAAAGTGATTAGCACTTTTTTACCACTCAGTTTAGTAGATTGAAATATTGAACCTACCTGCCTAGCGATTTCAGCTGATTCAGCCAGTCGTCCTTCACCAATATCACCACAGGCTTGTACTCCATACGCAGGATCAATGATCTGAATGCCACGCTGTACAAGTGTGACCAGGTTGTCTTGAACACTGCTAGAGGTGTACATTTGTTGATTCATGGCCGGTGCAATTAAAACCGGGCAATCGCTAGCTAAAAACACACTACTGAGTAAATCGCAAGCTTTGCCTGCGGTTAGATTAGCGATTGTATTAGCACTGGCCGGTGCAATTAATAGCGCATCTGCCCATTTAGCTAATTCAATATGTCCCATGGACAGCTCGGCTTCTTTATCCCATAAATTATCATGAACTTTGTTTTTAGAGGTGGCTTGCAGGGATAGCTCGGTAATAAATTGCGCACCACCTTGAGTTAAGATAACACGCACTTCGGCGCCTAAATCTTGCAAACGACGCACAATATCGGGCGCTTTATAAGCAGAAATTGAACCGCTAACGCCAAGAATAATACGTTTATTGGTTAAGCTGCTCATGTTTTTATATTAGCGGTTATGCGGATATCATCCCCCACCATTCTGATATCGCTAAGCTGAAGTTGGATTTTATCTGCCATGGTGCCAAGTACCAATGTTGCCATTGAATTGGCATGACTACCCATAAGTATTGGTGCGGTATAAATGATAAACTCATCAATCAAATGTGCTTCAATCATCGCTCCAATTAAGTTAGGTCCAGCTTCAAGTAAAACAGTGTTGATACCTTGGTCGCCCAATTGTTTGAGTGCATCGGTTAAATCGAGTTTACCATTTTCAAGTGTTTTGCTGTTACTGGGATCGAGAATTAAAGTAGGTGCATCCTTTGAAAAAATATTAAGCGTTTGATCTGTGATTTTTTGTCGGCTGTCAATCACCACTCTTAAAGGCGATACAGTAGACGCATCAAGTCGCACAGTCATGGACGGATTGTCAGACAAGATAGTGCCAGATCCGGTCATGATAGCTTGGTGTTTAGCACGTAGATGTTGCACATCTGTTCTAGCGGCTTCACCTGTAATCCATTGGCTTTCACCTGAAGCCATGGCAGTTTTACCATCGAGACTCATGGCGATTTTGCAAGTGACAAAAGGCAGGCCAGTTTGCATGCGTTTAATAAAGCCACTATTAAGCGTCAAGGCTTCATTTTCTAACAAGCCAACATCGACTTGGATACCGGCTGCCTCCAATAGTGCTAGACCTTGACTGCTAACCAAAGGGTTTGGATCTAGTGTAGCGATAACCACACGCTGAACACTAGCATCAATAATGGCTTGTGCACAA
>QOAH01000061.1 GCA_003978185.1 Candidatus Thioglobus sp. | reverse complement strand
ATGTTAAAAAATATTCTTGCTTTAACTATTTTTTATGTCAATTTTGCATTGGCAGCTGAGGGCATGCCTTCTATACAAAATCCAGAAAAAATACTCAACGATTCAGTGGCAGAAATCATTGATCCGCCAGGAGCTGCAGCACTTAATATTATTGTTAATAACCTTTCTTCACTTAAAGCACTTAGAAAGCAAAATAAAGCCTCTATTGAAAATGTTGAGCATTTAATCAAGGTTAAACTACTGCCTAACATTGCAACCAATATTGCCACCGAGCTCACACTTAAAAAACACTGGCTTAAGCTAAGTGATCAACAAAAATCAATTTTTAAAGCGTACATTGTGCAATCTTTAATTAGAGATTATGCGGGCATTCTAGGGTCTTATGAAAAGCTCGAAAGCGTTAAAATTACTGTCGATCCAAAAATAAAACGCAAAGGTAGCAAGGCTATTGTTAAACTCATTATTAACTTAGGCGACAACCCAAAGCCAATTCACGTTACTTTAAAAATGATTCGATCTAACCAGTGGCGTGCCTATGATTTGGTTTTCTCTGGTGTTAGTTTGATGAAAAACTATCGAGCTCAATTTAACTCTCATATTAGGCGTAAAGGTATTGATAGCCTGGTGAGTAAGATTTCTAAAAAGATTAAATAGTGTACAAGCTCACCATTCAAGGCGGAAGAGCCTTAAAAGGAACCATTAATGCTGCTGGCTCTAAAAACTCATCCTTGCCTATTCTATTTTCATCCATTCTAGCTGATGGCCCATTAATCTTAAATAACACGCCACATTTAAGTGATATATCCACCACACTCAGATTGTTAATGGACATGGGTGCTGAATTTATTTTAGAATCTAATGGCGCTTTATTCATTGACTCATCTAAGCTCACTAACTTAGTTGCCGATTACAATTTAGTTAAAACCATGCGCGCTTCAATTCTAACATTGGGTCCAATGTTGGCAAAATATGGTGAAGCCAAAGTGTCATTACCTGGTGGTTGTGCAATTGGCTCACGCCCGGTTAACCTACATTTGCAAGCATTAGAAGAGTTAGGTGCTACTATTGAAGTGAAAAACGGTTATATTTTTGCTAAAGCAAAAAAATTGGTCGGTAAAAATATCTACTTCGACCAAGTTTCAGTAACAGCTACCGAAAATATTGTTATGGCGGCTACACTCGCCGAAGGGACTACCATTCTTCACAACTCTGCCAAAGAGCCGGAAATTTACGACTTATGTACTTGTTTGAATAAGATGGGTGCAAAAATATCAGGTATCAGCACCTCGACATTGACGATAAAAGGCGTTAAACATCTGAATGGTGTTCAGTATTCGGTTTGTCCTGATCGTATTGAGGTTGGTACTTATTTAGTCGCTGCTGCCATCACTAAAGGATCAATCACCATTAACAACGCCAAAGCTGAATCAATGAAGTCAATTTTGGATAAGCTTACCGAAGCAGGTGCTGAAATCACTGTTACTAATAATTCCATTACATTAGATATGAAAGGTAAAAATCCTAAAGCTGTCAATATTGATACCGACATCTATCCAAACTTTCCAACTGATATGCAGGCTCAATTTACTGCACTCAATAGTATCGCTGATGGATTTTGTAGTATTACTGAAAATATCTTTGAAAATCGTTTTATGCATGTGCCTGAACTTATGCGCATGGGGGCTGACTTGACCTTAGAAGGTAACACGGTAGTTTGCAAAGGTGTAAAATCCTTGACTGGCGCGCATTTAACAGCTAGCGATCTTAGGGCTTCGGCATCGTTAGTTTTAGCAGGATTGGTCGCCAAAGGAGAGACCACCATCGATCGTGTTTATCACTTAGATCGTGGTTATGAAACCATTGAAGAAAAATTAAGGTTACTAGGCGCTCAGATTGAAAGAGTGCAAGATTAAAAAAAATAAAATTATGTTAACGATTGCACTTTCCAAAGGTAGAATTCTTGAGCAAACTTTGCCCTTGTTAAAAAAGGCAGGCTTAGAAATTGCTGATGAAGAACTCAACTCTAGAAAACTCATTCTCGATACCAACCTTGACGATGTTAAAGTGATTGTTATCCGTGCTACTGATGTGCCTGTTTTTGTACAGCATGGTGCTGCTGATATGGGTATTGCCGGTAAAGATGTTCTGCTTGAGCATGGTGCTAATGGTTTATTTGAATTATTAGACCTAGGTATTGCTAAATGTAAGCTCATGGTGGCAGCTAGTGATAAAAATAAACTAGAGCAAAATACGTTAAAAATTGCCACTAAATATGTCAATTCGGCCAAACGTTATTTTGAAGCCAAGGGTCAACAAATTGAGATTATTAAGCTTTATGGGGCAATGGAACTTGCGCCCGTGGTTGGTTTGGCACACTGTATTGTTGATTTGGTTGATACCGGCAACACACTTAAAGCCAACGGCCTAGTACCACTCGAACATATCGAAGACATTTCTTCTCGATTGGTAGTGAATGCTGCGTCATTCAAAACTAAAAATGCTCAAATTAAAACATGGGTTAAAGGTATCGAACAAAACTTATGATCGCTCAGCTGTCTTCAACTCAGGCTGATTTCCAAGAAAAGTTATCTAAATTATTAGCTTGGGAAAGTGTTTCAAACACTGATGTTGCGCAAACTGTCGACGACATTATTGCCAACATTCGTCAAAATGGCGATCAAGCACTTATTGACTACACCAATAAATTTGATGGTATGAATGTATCCGATATATCGGCGCTCACCGTTGACCAATCAGCCCTTAAAAAAGCCTTTGACTCTCTGTCTGAAAAGGAAAAATTAGCACTGCAAAGTGCGGCTGATCGTGTGCGTGATTATCACCAAAAGCAAAAGCAAGACACTTGGACTTACGTGGATGATAGCGGCACCATGCTTGGTCAAAAAATCACACCGCTAGATCGCGTGGGCTTGTATGTTCCTGGTGGCAAGGCTTCCTACCCCTCTTCGGTATTGATGAACGCTATTCCAGCAAAAGTCGCCGGTGTAGAAGATTTAATCATGGTAGTGCCAACACCAAACGGTGTCACTAACCCATTAGTGTTAGCTGCCGCTTACATTTCTGGTGTAAATAAAGTATTTACTGTGGGTGGCGCACAAGCTGTCGCCGCACTGGCTTATGGCACTAAAACCATTCCTAAAGTTGATAAAATCGTTGGCCCAGGTAATATTTATGTTGCTACCGCTAAACGTGCAGTTTTTGGACAAGTAGGTATCGACATGATTGCTGGCCCAAGTGAAATACTGATTATTTGTGATGGAAAAACCAACCCTGATTGGATTGCGATGGATTTATTTTCACAAGCTGAGCACGATGAAGATGCACAATCAATCCTACTCTGTCCTGATGCTAGTTTTATCGATGAAGTTAAAGTAAGTATTGCTAAACTATTGCCAACCATGGAGCGTAAAGCTATTATCGCTACTGCACTCAAAGATCGTGGCGCCTTGATCCAAACCAAAGACATGGATGAGGCTATTGCCATTTCTAATCAAATCGCGCCTGAGCATTTAGAGCTGTCCGTAGAAGATCCACAAAGTATGCTTGATGACATTAAACATGCCGGTGCAATTTTCATGGGTAGAAATACTTGTGAAGCCTTGGGTGATTATTGTGCGGGTCCAAATCATGTGTTACCGACTTCTGGTACGGCGCGTTTTTCATCACCACTCGGCGTGTATGATTTTCAAAAGAAATCAAGCTTAATTATGGTGTCTGATGAAGGCGCTAATATACTGGGTGAAATTGCCGCCACACTCGCAGAGGGTGAGGGCTTGCAAGCGCATGCTCAGTC
>QOAH01000144.1 GCA_003978185.1 Candidatus Thioglobus sp. | reverse complement strand
CTCAGATAAGGTCAAACTATTGAAATTATTACCCATAAAAAAGCCAAGCCACACCCGTCTTGGTTGCAAATTGCAGTCACAGTTAAGGCTAAGTCTTCTATTAAAACAATATTGAAAGAAGAGTCTACTTCTGAGTTAATACAGTTGGGAGAATATTTACTTACTAATGCGCTGCAATACCAAGGCGGTGACAAACCGATTGACGATGAAAAATGGCAACGCTGCTTAGAAGATTTAAAGTGTACTTCTAAAGAAGAGCTTTATATGAAAATTGGATTGTCTGAAATTCTGGTTTCTATCGCACTTAATAAGCTTCAAAGTGAAAATGGCACTGACTTGATTAAAAGCATTAATATTAGACAGACAAAAGGTAAATCCATTAGTTTTGCACACTGTTGTTACCCAATTCCTGGGGATAAAGTGGCGGGCATATTAACCAGCACTAAGGGTTTAGTGATGCATCGTTTTGATTGTGGAAATTTGATCCACGCTAAGCAAAAAAATGAGCAATGGCTAGAGATTGATTGGCAGGCGGATGGTAGTGAAGAATTCGAGGCGTTAATTAGAGTGCAAGTGGAAAATCGTCGAGGCATGCTGGCCTCAATCGCCAATGTTATTGCTAAAATTAATATTAATATTGAGCATTTAGAGGTTGAAGAAAAAGACCATTCAATGAAGGCGTTAAATCTAGTGATTGGTGTGGCAAACATCTCTCAATTAGATGAGGCGATGTATGAGATTAAAAGCCTTGAGTTTGTACAACTGGTAGAGCGGATTTAGTTTTTTAAGAATACTTAATTTTTACAAAAAACAAAGCCAGTTTTTGATTAAAATTTAGCGTATCTTTATTGCTTATATTTTTCATTTTATTAGAGGTCTTTTATGACTTGGACAGACTCCCTAGATATTGCTATTGCGCTAGATGAGGCACACCCTGATTTTGATCCAACTTTTATTAATTTTGTCGACCTTAGAAAGATGGTTATTGCACTAGATGAGTTTGATGACGATGAGGACAAATCAGGTGAAAAAATCCTTGAGGCTATTCAAATGAACTGGCTAGAAGAAAGAGAATGAAGCTCGTTAGATTATTAGCTGTTTTTGTTTGCTTATATTCTGTAATGGCACACGCCATTCTGGAAGTAACTGTATTAAAACAGGATGAAGAAGCCTTCCCTATTGTTATTGCGCCTTTTGAAGTAGTAGGCAACGTTAAGCAAGGGCAAGAAATTGCCAATATTATGCGTGATAATTTCAATCGATCTGGTGAGTTTAACGCAAGCAGTTCTAAGGATGTAATTAACACCGAGGTTGATTATGGCAAATGGCGTTCTCAAAAAACAGAAGCACTGGTATATGGAAGAATTGAAAAAGTTAATCAAAAAGTCTTTAAAGTAAAAGTTCATTTAGTTGATATTTATTCCTCTAAAGAACTTTATACTAAAGAATTTTCTGTACACAATAGTGGTATTAGGCGAATCGCACACTATCTATCTGACCAAATTTATGAAGCGCTATTGGGTGAAAAAGGCTCGTTCTACACGCGCTTGTCTTATATCACTGTGGTTAACAAAGGACGTGGTGAACGAGAGTACCGATTAGAGATTTCACACTCAGATGCGCAAAACCCACAGACCATCTTAGTTTCATCTAGCCCCATCTTATCACCAGCTTGGTCACCAGATCAAAAGAAGATTGCCTATGTGTCTTTTGAGAATGGGCGTTCAGAGGTGTTTATTCGTTATCCTTTTGTACGCAGAATGACACAAAAATTGCCTTATTTTGACGGCATCTCTTCAGCACCTTCTTGGCATCCAGACGGTAAAAGTATTGCGTTAACCTTGTCTAAAAAAGGCAATAAAGATATTTATTCGTACCATTTAAAAGACAAAAAACTCACTCGATTAACGTTTGACAATGGCATTGATACCGAGGCTAATTATTCACCCGATGGCGACAGCATTGTATTCACTTCTAATCGCTCAGGACAAGTGCAGGTTTATATTAAGAATTTGATCACTGGAAAGATTAAGCGTGCAACATTTTCTGGCGCTTACAATGCTAAGGCAGTATTCTCACCAGATGGCAAACAATTAGCCATGGTGCATCGAGTTGATAAAGACTACCGAATTGCCTTGTTAGATATTAAAACCAAAGATTTGATTGTCATGACCGATAACACACTTGATGAGTCACCTTATTTTTCACCAAATGGCAATATGATTATTTTTGCCACCAACAAGAAAGATCGAGGTGTTTTGTCAGTAGTCTCTTTATTGGGGCGTGAAACTTTCGAATTAGCAAGTAAAGCAGGGGAAGTAAGAGAACCGAACTGGTCTCATTATTCAAGATAGGAGAAATATAATGATAAAAATAGTAATATTAAGTGTAAGTGTTGTTTTGTTATCAGCGTGTAGTACCGTTGAAGAATTGGTCAATAAATCTATTGGAGAGCCGGGTGTAGTTACAGTTGAAGATCGCAGTAGTACAACACAAGAAAATATTATTGCACAAGACAATTCTAGTTTTGAAGTGCAAAACTATAGTGGTACAAATGCCATTGCTAAAGACGCGGTAACAGCATTAAAAGAGGATGGTGTTGTTTTTATTCTACATTTCTCTTATGATGGTTATGAGATTGATGAAAAATCAACCAAAGAAATTATTAAGCACGCTAATTTTATGCGTGATAACCCTCAAGTTGACTTAACTTTAACAGGGCACGCCGATGAGCGTGGTACACGTGAATACAATCTAGCTCTAGGTGAAAATCGTGCACTAAGTGTTAAAGAAATTTTAGGTCTGTATGATTTAACAACACGAGTTGAAGTGATTAGTTTCGGTGAAGAAAAGCCAATTTCACAAGCGCATGATGAGCAAGGCTGGCAACAGAATAGACGCGTAGAATTTATTTATAAGTAAAAATAAATGAAGCTTGTTGTTTATATTGGGGTGGGTCTGCTTGCATTACAAATGCCTATTAGTGCTGCCGAAATAAACACAAGCAAGATTTTAATTGAACATAATAAAAAGCTCAATCAGCTCAAAAAAACAAATAAAGACTTACAAGGTCAGATAGAGGTCTTACAGCAACAGCAGAAAATCAGTGCTGAAAAGATCCAATCATTGTTTCATTTGCTAAAGTACAAAAAATCTACCGTAGTGAGTAAGAAATTACTACGCGTTGAGGTTAGTGATCAAGCCGCCAAAAAAGCTTACACTAATGCCAAAGGCTTTTTAATGATTGGAGAGTACGATAAGGCGATTGAACTATTTACTGCATATCTAGGGCTTTACCCTAATAATAATCATACTTCTGATGCTCATTATTGGCTGGCAAAGTCTTATTTAGCCGAAGAGAAGTATTACGCCGCTAAGAAAGTGTTTATTGAGTTCCAGAGAGAGAACGAATTGCATCATAAGTTTGCCAATTCTTTATACGAACTGGCTAAAACTTATGCCGAGATTGGTCAAAACGATAAAGCAGAATTATTAATCAACACCATGATTAAGAAATTTCCAGAACATGTGGTTATTTTTAAAGCCAAAGCCCTGTTGAAAACATTGCATAAAGTGACCATACCCGAGCCGATTGAAGCCGTGGTTATTCCGAAAACTCCAATCTCAGACCCTGTCGTGGTTAAGATTAAAACTAAAACTAAAACTAAAACAACCAGTGCGTCGCCAGCAGCATCTGCTACTGTTAACATTCCAATAAAGCCAGCAAAGGTATCAGTAGATATACCGACAGTTAAGCCAGTTAAGGCTAAAACCAAAGCTGAGTAATTATTGTGAAGGTTTTATCGATTCCTAGTTTTACACTAGATACGTTATGCCAGCTTAATACTA
>QOAH01000029.1 GCA_003978185.1 Candidatus Thioglobus sp. | reverse complement strand
ATACTTATGATTGCTAAAAATTTAAAAAATGTTCAAGATCGCATTAATGCTGTTGATGCGAAAAAGCAAGTAACGCTTATTGCCGTTAGTAAAACAAAACCCGCCTCCGACCTCCAGCAAGCGATTGACGCAGGACAGCGCCATTTTGGTGAAAATTATCTACAAGAAGCATTGGATAAAATTGATTCGCTTAAAAATCAAGATTTAATTTGGCATTTTATCGGCCCGATACAATCTAACAAAACTGCCAAAATAGCTGAGAATTTTGATTGGGTGCACAGCATTGATCGACTTAAAATCGCTCGACGTCTTAATGATCAACGCCCAAAAAATCTAGAAAAACTCAATGTGCTATTGCAAGTCAATATTGACAATGAAACCACTAAATCAGGGGTTTTCGAGGGTGAAATTGATGAACTTATAACCCATTTTGAAAATTTCCAAAATATTGCTTTAAGGGGGTTTATGTGCATTCCTAATCCTGACAATACCGAACAAAGTTTTAAAAAAATGGCTGAAATGCTTAAAAAACACCCTAATTTAGACATTTTATCGATGGGAATGAGTGCTGACCTTGAATTAGCCATCGAAAATGGCGCTAATTTCGTGCGTATAGGTACTGATATTTTTGGTAAAAGACTGGATTAACCTGGTTATTTGATATATGATTATTTTGTGGGGATTTTTATAAAAAGAGGAGAAAATATGAAGAAAATATTTAAAAAATTATTATTAGCTGTTATGTTGCTATCTAGTTTAGGCGCTTCTGTTGCTGTTGCAGATGAGGATGAAGTCAGAAAAGTAGTTTATCACGCAGACTTTGCTGACCCAAGAAGGTTTAGTGCAATGTTGACTAGTATCAATAATATGACGACTTATTATCAAAATGAGATGGTTGATTATGATGTGCGCATTGTTTTTATTGCACACGGTATTCGATTTGTAACTGATGATAAGTTAGAAAAGACACCTTTTGTTGAAGATAAAGCTATGGCTGAGAGACGCGAAAGCAATACCGGGAGATTGTTGACTCTAAATTCTGTGCAAGAAGTAAGGTTAGAGTTATGCGATATCACTCGCGCAGGTATTGGGCTCGATAAGTCTAAATTACTTGAGGGGGTAGAGTCGGTACCATCAGGTGTTGTTAGAATTGCTGAGTTGCAATCTCAGGGTTTTGCTTATATTAAAATTGAATAATTAGAAAAAATGTAATGCAGATTAAGATTCTCGTCACCGGTGGTACCATAGATAAAGTCTATAACGAGCTCACAGGCGAGTTGACGTTTGGCACTTCTAATTTGGATGAAATGTTAGAGCGCAGTCGATCAACCGTAGGTATCAACACAGAAGTGTTGTTTTTAAAAGATTCATTAGATATGAATGATGAAGATAGAGGCTTAATTCTATCCAAGTGTCTTGAATGTAGTGAAGATAGAGTGATGATTACGCATGGCACGGATACCATGGTAGAGACTGCTCAATTGTTAGGCAATAAAATTAAAGATAAAACCATTGTGTTATTTGGTTCAATGATCCCTTATTCGATTAATAATTCTGACGCCTTGTTTAATTTAGGTGCTGCACTTAGTGTTGTTCAGAATAAAACCAATGGTGTTTATATTGCCATGAATGGGCAAGTCTTTGATTTTGACAAAGTAGAAAAAAATAAAGCGCTAGGCATCTTTGAAAACATCTAACGCTTTATAGTAAAAAAAGTAGTTTTTATTTGGTCATGTGTTCAATGGCTGCACGTAATTCATCAGCAGAGCAAGTGCCGCAAGTACCTTTTGGCGGCATAGCGCCCTTGCCAGCGATAGCAACCCTAACTAAGTCCTCCATGCCACGCTTGAGTCTTGATGCCCAATCCGCTTTATTGCCAAATTTTGGCGCACCAGCAACACCAATGCTATGACAACCTGCGCAAGAGGCGGTGTAAACAGATTCTCCACTACGAGATTTTTTGACCGCCATTTTGGGTTTTACAACAGCAATTGCAGCAACGTCAATCTCACCTTCTAAATAGACTTGGCCAATTGGTTGAATGCGTTCTTCGAGTGTTGAGTTATCAATCCTGCCTGAAGAAGGTGAGCCAATAAAAAAAGTTTTTGCACTAAAGATAATGAGGGCAATGACAATGAGGCCGGCCATTGAGTTTTTAAAATATAGTGAGTTGTCTGTCATGCTATTCTCCTTTTAAATATTTGTTAATAACCATAGGTATAATTCTTATAAACAGTATTATACATCGATGATCAAGAAAACATTATCTCACGGCGTTAAAGCGCTTAAGTTTAGCACTTGGATTAGTGTTTTTGTTGCATTTTTGATTGTGCTTATCACCGCATTCTTTGTCACCTTTCCAGCACTACTTGAAGGCCCTATTGAGAATCAATTGTCAAAAATCAGCGGATTAAGCGTTGATTTGTCAAAAATTACGTTTGATTTTGAACAAGATGGGCTTGTTTTAAAAGTACATAATATTAAAATATCATCACTCGAACAGCAGGTAATCGCCTCTGTTGATTCGTTAAGATGGAAAATTAACATATTTAATTTTAGAGATGATGTGTATCATCCGAGCAATATTAATCTTAATACTTTAACGATTTATCCTGGTGTGAATAAGGATCAAGATAAATTTAGCATCCAGGATATTAAACAATTAGCTTCAGCGAAAAACTTACGAATGTTGGGTTTCTTCCAGTCATTTTCCATTCAAAAAACATTGATTAAGCATGATCAAGTATTTGAAATTGCACCAATGGTGTTTACTAAAAACGAATCAAATATATTATTAACAGTGTCAGACCAGCGTTTAGATTTGGATTTTCCAAATGCTTTACCAAGTAAAGTAGACATAAGTGCAATATTCTCTTTAACGCAGATATCGTCTGAGCAATCTATCAATATACCACTATCAATTAATTACCATAAGTTACCTGTGATTGAGGCCAACCTTAAATTTTTTGTTGAGCAAGGTGATGACATGGTCGAATTTTTGGGTAAGTTAAGCCAAATAAAAACTAATGAGGTGGCTCAATATATTCCATTGCAGTCCTTGGATAGTGATACACACGCTTGGATTCAGCGTGGTTTTATTTCAGGAAATTTGCAAGACATTGAATTACAATTTAAGAAAAATCTGTCGAAAGATGCGCCAGTAGAAATGCAGTTTAATGCTCAATTAAAAGAATCGGAATTATTATTTAACGCTGACTGGGATAATCTTAAAAATTTGGATGCATCGATCAATACTGACGGTAAGAAAATTGTGGTTACGGTGAATAGTACACAACTTAATGATATGCAACTTAATGACATCATTGTGCAAATTTTAGACATGAGTCAGCCTGAATTAGACGTGGAGGTTATCGGCAATATTAACGCTACAAGTGAGAAATTTATTCAGTTTCTGCGCCGAGCGCCCCTCAGTAGTAATATAAATGAAACACTGGATCAATTTACCCTAACAGGCAAGATGACCGGTAAATTAAAGTTAGTCCTGCCCTTAGATGAAAGGGTATCAATTTTGGATATTGATTTAAAGTTGCAAGATAATCAATTGACAACGTTGAAAGGTTCTGCCGTGGTTGAAAATTTTAACTCGGGTTTAAGTCTGCATCATAATAAGATTACATCTCAAGGTGTGGGTGATATTAGAGGGCTGCCTTTTAATATCCGTATCAACCCAGACAATCAAGATGCAGATATATTTAGTGTCGAGCTTATTCATAAAGAAAGTGATTTTAATCTTTATATTGCAAAAAATACAAATCGGCCTTGGCAAGTAAATGTTGTTTCTAATAGTTTTGAGGGTGAATTAGAAGTTACGCAAGAAGAGTCACTGTTTGTC
>QOAH01000027.1 GCA_003978185.1 Candidatus Thioglobus sp. | reverse complement strand
CCCATGCTGATCAAACCACTGCAATAGTGGTTTCGAAATCGAACTCATTATTTTAGGTTGAGCGGGTCGTTCGGGCTGATGCCATCCATAAACGGCTTATTAATGTCTTCGTGAGTGACTTGATAAACACAGCCAATCCAGTTATTGATGATACCGCTGGTAGCATCATGCCAGGTGTTGCCTAAGGTTTGGCTGATCAGCGCTTCTGGGAAGTCGCCTATCTTGAACTCACCATCGAGAAGTTTGGTTTTAAATTCGTCTAAGATGGCTTTATTTTGTGGACTTAAATAATTGCTTGGAAAGGGTGGGTAGTCTTTCCTGTCTTTATTTAAAAATGAAATCACTTCACGCTTGTATTCTTTTAGTAGGCTAATAGTATCGTATTCTGGGTGCCCCTGGAAAAATACAATTCTAAACAAATCTTCACTGACGCATAAGTGTGCACCTACTTTGCTGTCGACCAGTATCTTAACACCCGCTTTGTCAAACTGTGCTTTGGAAATTTCATTAAAACGGGAGTGTGGAACATCAAAACAAGTGTTGACACCACTCATGAGTGGGTGTTGCCGATCAAGCACTTGGTGTGGAAACACTCCCCAACACTTTCTACCAATGGCTTGTCTTTTTTGTCCATAACGAAATTCAAGCACCGCGTGGGTAGCTAAACAAGAACACAAGGTCGAGGTGATATTATCATACGACCATTCGATTACTTCTTTGAGTTGCTCATAAAAAGGCGCTTTTTGTAAGTCGGCCTCTTCAATGTGAGCGCCTGTAATAATAAGTGCATCTAAGCCCTGTGCTTTGATGTCGTCAAAACTTTGATAGTGTTGATCAACATGAGCCTGTGCTTTATCGCCACGCTTAATCGAAGAGAGTGTAAACGGGTGTAAGTAGAACTGTGCAATCTGATTCGAGTGTCCAACAAGGCGGAAAAACTGCCTTTCGGTGGCCTCAAGTGCCGCGTCTGGCATCATATTCAACAGACCAATATGTAGCTCACGAATGGTTTGATGGTTAGCGCGATCTTTAGAAAGAATAGTTTCCCCTTCTTGCTGTAGGCGTGTAAATGAAGGCAGGTTAGAATGAGCAATTAGTGGCATTAGTCCAGCACCCCATTGATAAGTTCATACACTTCGTTTGCATTTTTGCATTGATACAGATCTTCACTATCAATGGTGTAACCGTATTTTTCAGCAATGGCTTCATATTTTGGCACCCTGTGTGCGAGTAGTTTTGGAAAAATCCAGCCAACAAAAGCATCGGGGTTAATTTGTGCTACGTAAGTTAGATTGTTTTCAGTTAGGTAAACAGCTAATTGTTCTTTTAAGAAATCCGCCTGGTAGTACAAAGGCTTAGGGTGTGTTTGCGCACGCTCAATCAGCGCTGATTTATTGACTTTGCTAGCCCGTATATAAAGAATTAGCGTGTGTTCAGCAAGGGTTTGATACACTTTGTCATCATCAAGTTCACACAAGCTACCGCCTGCATCATTGATAAAGTGGTTAAATCCTTGCTGGGTTGCTTTTTCAATAAATTGAGGCACATCCAACATAGTGTTAACTTCAGCTTCTCGGTGTAGAGTTTGGCGGCGAGTAAACTCATCAATCGGTAAACCGCCTTGCTCTGGGTTGCCAGCCTTACCCAAAAAAGCAGAAACCGATGACAGGTTGTCAAAGGTGATGTGATTTTCAATACTAATAGACTGGTTGTCCAATAAGCCACCCAACCAATCGTCTTTTCTGATGTTGTGTTTAATGTTATCAAGAATTGCCTGATTAAGGTACTCGGCACCGATACGATAATCGCCTGAATAATGGTACCACTTGTCTTCGTTGCTAAGCAATTTTGACAGATGTGTTTTACCAACACCCGACATGCCTAATAGCGTTAAGCGCTTGTTTTTTGATTGTTTAAACTGTTCGGCTGTTAGCCTCACAGTAACCCATCTTGTTTAAACATTTCGCGAATACCCCGCAACGCTTGACGAGTACGGTGCTCATTTTCAATAAGCCCAAAACGTACATAGTTGTCACCATAATCACCGAAACCAACGCCGGGCGAAACACCTACTTTTGCTACTTTGAGTAGTTTCTTGGTAAATTCCAATGAACCCATTCCTTGATAAAACTCAGGGATTTTAGCCCAAACAAACATGGTGGCTTTGGGTAGTGTAACGTCCCAGCCAATTGATTGTAACCCATCACATAAGACATCACGACGCTCTTGATACATGTCTGAAATCTCTTTAACACAGCTTTGATCACCTTCTAGCGCCTCAATGGCAGCCACTTGAATTGGGGTAAACATGCCGTAATCAAGATAGGATTTAATCTTTGCCAGAGCAGCAACAAGCGTTGGGTTGCCAACCATAAAGCCCACACGCCAACCCGGCATATTGTAACTTTTTGATAAAGAGAAAAACTCAACAGCAATGTCTTTTGCGCCTTCAACTTGCATAATACTGGGCGCCACATAGCCGTCAAAAACAATATCGGCATAGGCCAGGTCTTGAATTACCCAAATCTCATGCTCTTTGGCGATTTTGATAACACGCTCAAAAAACTCTAATTCGACACACTCAGTGGTTGGGTTGGACGGGTAATTAAGCACCAACATTTTAGGCTTGGGGAAGGTGTTTTTAATCGAACGTTCAAGCTCTGCAAAAAAATCATCATCAGGACCACAAGGTACGTGCTGAATGTCTGCGCCAGCAATAACAAACCCGTAAGGGTGGATTGGATAAGCGGGGTTGGGTACTAATACGGTGTCCCCACTACCGACAACAGCCTGTGCTAAGTTAGCCAACCCTTCTTTTGATCCGATGGTAACAATGGCTTCAGTTTCTGGATCCAGATCAACGTCAAAACGATTTTTATACCAGTTAGTAATCGCGCGCCTAAGACGTGGAATACCGCGAGAAGTTGAATAACGGTGCGTATCTTTACGGCGCGCCGCCTCTACCAATTTTTCTACAATGTGGTCTGGTGTTGGCTGGTCAGGATTGCCCATACCAAAGTCAATGATATCTTCACCACGCGCACGTGCCTCTGCTTTTAGCTCGTTAGTAACGGCAAAAACGTAAGCGGGCAGGCGTTTAATTCGGGGAAAATCTTCGTTCATTTATTTAATTGCTAGTAATTCTACTTCGAAAACAAGCGTTGCACTTGGTGGGATAACATTGCCCGCGCCCATTTCACCGTAAGCTAGTTTTGATGGAATGGTCAGTTTGCGTTTGCCGCCCACTTGCATGCCATCTACGCCTTGGTCCCAGCCAGGGATGACCTGTCCAACACCCAATTGAAAATCAAACGGAGCGCTCCTATCAACACTGGAATCAAATTTTTTGCCGTTGGTTAGCCAGCCGGTGTAGTGCATAGAGACGTGGTCGCCCGCTTTGCATGCTGTGCCTTCGCCTAATGCCAATTCTTCAATGATAAGTTCTGCCATAGTGTTTTTCCTAATAAGTTAATGTTATATTGTAAGAGCCAAATTTTCTAATATTAAGAACGCCCACATCCAAAATTAAATATTGCCCCTTAATGCCTTTTAACAAACCTGAAATAAGCGGCGTTTTATCAAAATTTAGCGAGCTAATTTTGCTTGGGTATTCTACCACAGGGTAATTAATTTCTAAAGTCTCGTTATTGAGCATTTTGGCGCCTAATTCATCAATCAATAATTGAACTTTTGGTAGTAACTCATCGCGTACTTGTTTGAGGTCAACCACCTCTACTTCATTTTTAAGCATTTTTCGCCAATTGGTTTTGTCGCTGACAAATTCTTTTAGGGCAACTTCTATCTGCCCAGATTTAAGGCGAGTGTCTACTTCTAGTATAGGTAGTGCACAGATAGCGCCTTGGTCAATCCATCGATTTGGGATAT
>QOAH01000079.1 GCA_003978185.1 Candidatus Thioglobus sp. | reverse complement strand
GATCGTTTAACAACGCGTCGTACTTGTGAAGATTGTGGTGCAATTTACAACACCAAGTCTAACCCAACTAAAGTTGAAGGTGTCTGTGATAAATGTGGCGGTGCTGCAGTACAGCGTGAAGACGAAACTGAAGAAGCAATCAGCAACCGTTTGAACGTTTACAACGACCAAACTGCGCCTTTAGTCGGTTTCTACAAAGAAGAAGGCTTATTGCTTTCTGTAGATGCTACTTCGTCTCAAGCAGTAATTGACGCTATTCAAGCAAAAATTGGCTAATTTTTTTTCAGCCTGTTAAATTTAACAGGCTGAATGCTAAAGTCAAAAAAAACCCTGGGTGTTTCCACATCCAGGGTTTTTTTATTGCATTAAAGAAAAACAACAAGTATTTGTTTTAAGCACCTGTTTGTCATATAATTAGCCCCTACTTCTAGGTGTATAAATAAATATACTTAGGATGAAAAATTTGAGGGGCTGCATGAAACGATTATTACTATCATTATTCTTATTGTTCTCAGCGTTTACATACGCAGAAAATGACTTATTGCCTGCTGATGAGGCGTTTACTTTTAAGGCCAGAGTTGTTAACGACGAGATATTACTCAACTGGGATATTGCTCAAGGTTACTACCTATATAAAGAAAAGATCAAAATTTCTTCTGACTTTTCTACCCAGTTAGGTACAGCAAAATTCCCGAAAGCTAAAATAAAGAACGATGAATTCTTTGGAAAAATTGGTATTTATCGCAATAACGCTGTGGTGGCAATCCCTGTACTTGAGGGTGATGCAAAATCAATATTATTAACCGTTACCTATCAAGGCTGTGCTGATTTAGGTGTGTGTTATCCACCAATTACCAAGTCAGTTGCGCTTGATATTAGTAGCATTCACAAGCCATCTATAGTAGACAGTGCACTTGATATTCTTTCTAAGGCCAAAATTGGCATGCAGTCAGTGGTCGATAAAGTAACACCTATTTCTGATGAGCCACTACCTGCGGATGAGGCCTTTGCCTTCTCAATCGTGGCAACAGATGCCAACACACTCATGGCAACTTGGCAAATTCATCCGGAATATTATTTATACAACGATAAGTTTTTCTTTGACATTAAGGGTGCTGAGTTTGGCGATATTGTTTTCCCTAAAGGAAAAACCAAAGAGGACCCTTTGTTCGGTACGGTTCAAGTCCACAAGGATGAACTAAGTGTTGAAATACCGCTCAAAAATATTCAGGCACAGCAAGTCACTTTCATCGTTAAGTTCCAGGGTTGTTGGTTGGGTGGTATTTGCTACCCACCCATGGAAAAAACCAACACAATTACACTGCCTATTCAGGGCGAACAAGGCTCAACCAGCACGGTAGAGCTTACACCAACTAACATTTCGAATGAGCCTGTGAATATTGAGCTTAATGAAACAGACAGAATCGCAGCACTGTTGCAACAAGATAGCGTGTTATTAGTACTTGCCAGTTTCTTTGGCTTTGGTTTGCTGTTGTCATTAACGCCTTGTGTATTCCCAATGATCCCAATTTTATCGGGCATTATTGTCGGCCATAAAGGCGAAGTCACCACTAGAAAAGCACTGATTATGTCAATCGTATTTGTGCTGGCAATGAGTGTAACTTATTCGATTGCCGGGGTACTAGCTGGGTATTTTGGTGAAAACCTACAGGTGCTATTCCAAACGCCTTGGATACTGGTGGTCTTTAGTCTTATTTTTGTCGCCTTAGCGTTCTCAATGTTTGGTTATTATGAAATCCAACTGCCTACCAGTTTACAAAACAAAATTGCCAAAATCAGCAATAAGCAAGAAGGTGGCCACCTGATTGGTGTGGCCATTATGGGCTTCCTATCCGCACTGATCGTTGGTCCGTGTGTGGCACCGCCGTTAGCAGGCGCACTTATCTACATTGGCCAAACAGGCGATGCAGTACTCGGTGGTTTGTCACTATTTGTCATGAGCTTAGGCATGGGTGCGCCACTATTAGCTGTCGGTGCGGGCGTGAGTAAATTACCTAAAGCCGGTGGCTGGATGGATAATGTCAAATATGTATTTGGCATCTTAATGTTAGCCGTCGCTATTTGGCTGCTTGATCGTATCATTTCACCAGTTGTGTCATTAGCATTATGGGCAACACTATTTAGCTTCTCACCGATTGCAATGGGCGTGTTTAACGCACTCACCAATACACCGACACCGTGGCAACGGATCTTTAAAGCTTTCGGATTATTAGTGCTAGCTTACGGTGTTTTACTTTGGGGTTTAGTGGCTCGTGGTGGTGGTGACATGTTAGCGCCGCTATCTGGTTACGGCGTTTCTGCTCAGAGTGAGCAAGCGCACGTGAAGTTTATACGTATAAAATCTAATGCTGATTTGGACCAAATACTGGCCAAAGCCAAAAAGAACAATCAAATCGTCATGCTCGACTTCTATGCCGATTGGTGTATTTCTTGTAAAGAGCTAGAACGTTTCGTTTTTTCAAACACTAAGGTAGTTGACGCAATGAAAAATGCCATTGCCTTGCAATCAGACGTCACTGCAAACGATGCAACTGACAAGGCTCTGATGGCGCGCTTTAACATTATTGGCCCACCAGCAATTTTGTTTTTCAATAATGGCATTGAAAAACGTGCCCAACGTATTGTGGGCGAAATCAATGCTCAAGGCTATCTCGCGCATTTCAACAAAGCCAAATAAAGCTTGAAATCGCCTAAATTGTGTAGTTAAAATGCCGATAAAACCTTCTAACATCTGTGATGTTGGTGGTAAAATCAGTTTTATTTTACAACACCGATTGTAATCATGGATATTTTGTTACTCAATGGCCCAAATCTCAACATGCTCGGCACGCGCGAGCCTGACCATTATGGTGCGCAAACCTTAGATGATATCGTTAATCGGGTTACCGATTTGGCAACGCAAGCTGGTTTAACACTTGGCCATCACCAAGACAATGCAGAGGTGGGACTGATTGAGCGTATTCATCAGGCGCATAAAGACGGTGTTAAGTACATTATTATTAACCCGGCGGCGTTTACACACACCTCAGTGGCGTTGCGTGATGCAATGCTAGCTGTAGATATTCCATTCACAGAGATACATCTCTCGAACGTATACAAACGCGAGGAGTTCCGCTCTAAATCATATTTTTCAGACATAGCGCAAGGCGTGATTTCTGGCTTTGGCGCACAAGGCTACGAATTCGCATTGAGTGCAGCAATTAAACACATACAAATACAATCATAGGGGAAGCAAATGGACATTCGTAAAGTAAAAAAATTAATGGAATTGTTAGAACAGTCTGGCATGGCGGAGATTGAAATTCATGAAGGCGAAGAATCGGTTCGCATCTCGCGCTATGGTGATGCACCTATGATGGCGGCGCCAGTTGCTGTAGCGGCAACACCAGCGGCAGTATTAGCACCCGTTGCAGAGGCAACAACCGAGAGTGCAGCACCAAGTATTGACGGCCATCCAATCAACTCGCCTATGGTGGGTACTTATTATGGTGCGGCATCACCAACCTCTGAAGCCTTTGTAAAAATTGGCCAACATGTTAATCAAGGTGATACAATTTGTATCGTTGAAGCCATGAAGATCATGAACCAAATTGAGGCGGATCAATCTGGCACCGTAACTGAAATCTTATGTAGCGATGGTGATGCGGTTGAATTTGGTCAAACTTTAATTGTAATCCAATGAATAAAATCCAAAAAATTCTAATCGCTAACCGTGGTGAGATCGCCTTGCGTATTTTGCGTGCTTGTAAAGAGCTCGGCATCAAAACGGTTGCGGTCTATTCTACTGCTGATAAAGACCTCAAACACGTCCGCCTAGCAGATGAAGCTGTTTGTATTGGCCCTCCCTCGTCAACAGACAGCTACCTTAATATTCCAGC
>QOAH01000128.1 GCA_003978185.1 Candidatus Thioglobus sp. | reverse complement strand
CATATTCTCGGAGACATCGAACATGGCAGGACATTCTAAATGGCATAATATTCAACATCGAAAAGGTGCGCAAGATGCCAAGCGTGGCAAGGTATTTACTAAACTTATCAAAGAGATTGTGATCGCTGCTAAAGCGGGTGGCGGTGTTATCGAAAATAATCCTGGACTGCGTATGGTGATTGACAAAGCCTTAGCTGCCAACATGAAACGCGACACCATTGAAAATGCAGTTAAGCGTGGTAGCGGTGACCTAGAAGGTGAGAACTATGATGAAGTGCGTTATGAAGGTTACGGCTTAAGTGGTACAGCAATCATGGTTGACACCTTAACGGATAATCGTAACCGTACGGTGGCTGATGTGCGTCACGCATTCACTAAACATGGCGGCAACTTAGGTACAGATGGCTCAGTAGCTTACCTCTTTAACAAACAAGGTTTTATTAGTTTTGCCTCGGGTGATGAAGACCAAATTATGGAGGCCGCACTCGATGCTGGAGCAGAAGATGTGGTTACTAATGAGGATGGATCAATTGATGTGATCACCACCCCTGAAGACTTCTTTACAGTGAAAGATGCATTGTCTGATGCGGGGCTTGAAGCAAGCCATGCCGAAGTAACCATGGAGCCCGACACTCGTGTTGAGCTCAACCTAGGTGATGCAGAAAAATTCATGAAACTGATTGATCGATTAGAAGACCTTGATGACACACAAGAAGTGTATCACAATGCCGATATTTCAGATGAGGTGATGGCGCAGTTATGATCCATACCCATCAAGGTATTAGCGCTATTGGTGCTTTTAAAACCAAAGCTTTACAGGTAAAAATATCAAAAGCACAGCCTGGTTTAAACTTATTGTCAGCTGAATTTATTCACTTTTCCGACCTTAATGATGCACTCACAGAGGCAGAAACAAACCACCTTGATCACTTACTGTCTTACACACCCGTGTTGTCGGTTAACTCAGCACAATCTAGTGTTGTTGTTATTCCTAGATTAGGCACCATTTCACCTTGGTCATCCAAGGCAACTGATATTGTGCACTTATGTGATATTGACAAAATCAAGCGTATTGAACGCGCAACTATTTATCATTTTGACGCCAAAATTACTAAGTCACCACAAGTGTTGGCTGCGATCATGGACAAAATGACCGAATCAGTTTTAGATTCAATTAATGATGCGCACACCCTGTTTGATAGTTTCGAGCCACAGCCTTTCACCAGTGTTGATATTCTAACCAATGGTAAATCAGCCTTAGAAAAAACCAACATCGCTCTCGGTTTAGCACTTAGTGATGGTGAAATCGACTATTTAGTTGAGAGCTTTATTAAGCTAGAACGAAACCCTACTGATATCGAATTAATGATGTTTGCACAAGCCAACTCAGAACATTGTCGCCATAAAATATTCAATGCCGATTGGACTATTGATGGTGTTGAGCAGGCCAAAAGTTTGTTCTCCATGATTCGCAACACTTATCATAAACATCCAGAAGGTTTGCTTAGTGTTTATTCAGACAACTCTGCCGTTATGGCTGGTCATGAGGGTGAGCGATTCTATGCTGACGAACAAGGTAAATACGTCGGACAACAAGAGCATAGAGCCATTTTAATGAAAGTGGAAACTCATAACCATCCTACTGCTATTGCGCCACACCCTGGAGCAGCAACTGGATCTGGTGGTGAAATTCGTGATGAAGGCGCTACAGGACAAGGCTCTAAACCTAAAGTTGGTTTGTGCGGTTTTAGTGTATCAAATTTAAAAATTAAAGATGCCCAACAACCTTGGGAAATAGAGCATGGTAAGCCTTCTCAAATTGTATCAGCGCTTGATATCATGCTAGAAGGTCCTATTGGCGCTGCTGCCTTTAACAATGAATTCGGTCGCCCAAATACTTTGGGTTATTTCCGTAGTTATGAGCAACAAACACCTGATGGTGATGTTCGCGGTTATCATAAACCAATCATGCTTGCCGGTGGCCTTGGACACATCCAAGAGCAACACATTAAAAAAGGTGAAATTCCTGTTGGCAGTAAAATTATTGTCCTAGGTGGCCCTGCTATGCTAATCGGTTTAGGTGGTGGTGCTGCCTCCTCAATTAAAAGTGGTGAGCAAAGTGAAGATTTAGACTTTGCCTCGGTGCAACGCGCCAACCCTGAAATGGAAAGACGTGCACAAGAAGTAATTGATCGTTGTGCCAATCTAGGCGATGACAATCCTATTATTTCAATTCATGATATTGGTGCTGGTGGATTGTCAAACGGCCTACCTGAACTGGTGAATGACTCAGGTCGTGGTGGTCGCTTTGAACTACGCAACATCCCTAATGACGACAACCAAATGTCGCCACTTGAAATCTGGTGCAACGAGTCACAAGAGCGTTATGTTCTTGCTATCGCCCCATCTAGCGTAGAACTATTTAGCAATATCTGTAAGCGTGAACGCGCACCATTTGCTGTACTAGGTGAATCCACCAAAGAGCAAGAATTAGTTTTAAGCGACAAATTATTTGAAAATACGCCTATTGATATGCCAATGTCTGTTTTATTAGGAAATCCTCCTAAAACTAGTATTGATGCTACGACACAAGATATTAGCCTTAACCCATTAGACACAAGTGATATTAATCTTGATGAGGCTATCAGTAGAATTTTACAACTACCAACAGTGGCGAGTAAAAACTTCTTAATCACTATTGGTGATCGAAGTGTTACCGGTATGGTAGCTAGGGATCAATTTGTAGGTCCGTGGCAAGTTCCTGTGGCTGATTGCGCTATTTCCATTTCTGATTATGTTGGTTACAAGGGTGAAATTATGTCTTTGGGTGAGCGCACACCACTAGCACTGTGTGATGCTAATGCAGCAGCACGCATGACTATTGGTGAGTCTCTTACTAATATGTTGGGTGGATATGTTGAAGATATTCATGATATTAGCCTAAGCGCCAATTGGATGAGCGCTAGTGGCCATAAAGGTGAAGACGCCAAACTCTTTGAAGCGGTAAAAGCTGTTGGCATGGATTTGTGTCCTGAGCTTGGTCTTACGGTTCCAGTTGGAAAAGATTCTATGAGCATGAAAAGCTCTTGGACTGAAGATGGAGAAGACAAGTCGGTCACTTCACCTTTGTCACTTATTATTACTGCTTTTTCAAAAACACCTGATGTTAGATTACAGCAAACACCTTTGCTGGATACCAATTCAGAATCTGAATTATTATTAATCGATCTTGGTTTTGGTCAAGATAGAATGGGCGGCTCATGCTTGGCACAAGTTTACAATCAAGTTGGTGATATTGCGCCAAACCTAGATGATAGTGCCGTGTTCAAATCATTCTTTACCGTCATTAATCAGCTAAATAAAGATGGTTTAATTAGCGCTTATCATGACCGAAGTGATGGTGGTGTTATTACTACCTTACTAGAAATGGCTTTCGCATCACATTGCGGATTAAACATTACCACAGATACCAATATTGAAAATTTATTCAATGAAGAATTAGGCTGTGTCATTCAAGTTAAATCAAGCAATAAACAAGCGGTTAACAATGCTTTAGTGACAGCTGGCCTTGAGCAATGTACACACTCAATTGCAACAATCAATACCACTGACACCATTGAAATTATCGAAAATGGGAAAACTGCTTACAGTCAGCCTCGTGCCAAGCTGCATGCACTCTGGTCATCAACTTCTTATGAAATTGCCAAACTCAGAGATAATCCTGACTGCGCACAGCAAGAGTTTGACGCCATTAGTCAGCCTACCAATGGCATTAAAATAGACTTAAGTTTTGATCTTAATCAGTCTATTGTCACACCCTACATTAAAACTAACAGCAAACCTAGGATTGCTATTCTTAGAGAGCAAGGTGTTAATGGACAAGTAGAAATGGGTGCTGCATTTAATAAGGCAGAGTTTGACGCT
>QOAH01000028.1 GCA_003978185.1 Candidatus Thioglobus sp. | reverse complement strand
CCTAGCGCAAAGCCGATGATAGTCACCCCGTAAGCCACGTATTCAAAGATTTTTAATCCTGTGATTTCTACAAATAGCATCATCATTAAACCAATGACAAACAAAGTCACACCCGCAATTTCTCTACTAACTGGAGACCATCGTAGATTGTAATAACCACGATAGAAGAACTGTGGCTTGCCCAAGTGTAAATTAAGCTTAATCAAGCCATAGGTTAATAGAGCTAATAACATAGCAATCATCGGAATCATGCCATTGCCGCTGGTTGATTTTACTGCACCTAAATTTAATAATTGTGCTGCAATAACCCATAACGTTGCGCCCATTGCTGCTTGACTACACAAGGTAAAGATAGCGTGTGCATTCTCATGAGAATGCAATAATTTTTGCATACCCCAATACTTCTTAGATGAATGCTTATCAGTATCGACAACGGATTTAAATTCACCATTGTCCTGTTTGTGATATTTAATTGGCATACCATCAGGTCTGGTCATATCTCGCTGTGTGTCTTTAGTTTGTTGAAAGCGGATATTAGGATGGGTAATTTCAGGATCTGGAAAACCTGGAATAGAAACTTTTGCTTGCTCCCTATCGTCAGGCACATTTTCAATCACACCAAAATCTAGTGCATTACCTAAGCAAGCAGCAACACAAGCGGGCTGAAGACCCACTTCAAGGCGATCCACACACATATTACACTTGCTCACTTGACCCTTTACAGGATCTAGTTGTGGTGCATTATATGGACAGACCCAGGTGCAATAACCACAACCAAAGCAAATATCTGGATCTTGCAATACGGCGCCGTATTCAGCAAACTTAGTATAAGCTCGTGTTGGGCAACCTTTTAGACATACTGGGTCATCACAATGATTACAAGCCATGGAAAGATTAAGACGTTGATAATTAGGGTAAGAGCCACCTTCAACAAAGCCAACTGAACGGAATGCTATATGATCAGGGACGTCATTTTTTTCACTACAGGCTGATTCACATGCATGGCAACCAATACAATTGTCTGCATTAAAGTAAAAACCATGTTGCTTGTAACGATTTGGATTTTCTCCAATACTGCTATCACCATTAATATTTAAACTCTGATTACGCAGAGGACTATCATCATTGGTTTTTTCTATCGAATGACCATAAACATTCTTCTTTTTGGTTTCTTTGTCCCATAAAAAAGCGTGTTTTGGTTCGTCGTCTCTAACTTTCCACATAATATGTTTCCTAATATTCTCTCATTTCCATACTTAGCTGTGCCGCTGCTTTTTGATCTTCAATGGTTTCAATTCTTATTGCTTGCTGTTTATAGGCTGGCTGTCTTGAATAAGGGTCCAATAAACCAAGGGTTAAGCGGTTAGCGCAATCATGAAAATGGAACGGTAAAAACACCATGCTCTTTGACACACGATTGGTAAACTTAGCCATAACAATTGCATCTGATCGTCTCGACACCAGTCGTACATAATCACCATCCTTAGCACCAATCTCAATCGCTAAATCGGGGTTAATTTCGATAAAAGGAATCGGGCTAAATTTATTATTATTAGCCACTTTTCCTGTTTTACTACGACCATGCCAATGCTCTACCAAACGACCCGTATTTAACCAAATTGGGAATTTTTCGTCAGGTACTTCGTTATTTTCAACAAATGGCAATGGTATGAGTTTAGCCTTACCATCCTCAAATCTAAAGGTAGCATCCTCTGTATAGATGCGTTTACCACCTGCTACCGGCTCCTCTCCATTTTTAACTTGTTCTTCTGTATACGGCCATTGAATACCACGATTTTTCTCGATTTTGTCATAATCCATACCGGAAATATCACACAAACGCCCTTTCGATAAAACCTTCATTTCTTCAAAAACTTCAAAAGTATGTTCTGGAAAGTTTACTTTTCCTTCAGTATTAAAACGTTTAGACATTTCATTGAAAATCCAAAAATCTGGCTTTGAATCACCATGTGGTTCAATAATGCCGCGCACTATATTGACTCGTCTTTCAGTATTGGTCATTACGCCAGTTTTTTCTGCCCACGTACCTGCAGGTAGAAATGCATTTGCATATTGTGCACTTTCAGTATCTTCGTAACAATCTTGTACGACACAGTACTCTAGTTTCTCCATCGCCTTTCTAATTCTTGCCGTATTTGGCAATGAAGACAATGGATTGGTGGCAATTAGCCACAACGCTTTAATTTCACCAGTTTCAATAGCTCGGTAGATATCTGTTTGCACTAAACCACGCTTAGTTGGTAAGAAATCTACATCAATATTCCAAAAATCTGCAATATCTTCTCGGTCTTTAGGGTTTTCTAATAGACGATAATTCGGCAAACCTGAACATGACGACCATTCACGTGTACCCATCGCATTGCATTGACCAGTAATCGACAAACTAGTGCCACCCGGTATACCGATATTACCGGTAATAAGCGCCAGATTGTTAACACCCACTACACCATCAGATCCATGCGTAGATTGATTAATACCCATGCACCAGATCTGCATTGCTGCGCCTGCTTTAGCAAACAGTCTAGCGACAACACGAATGGTATCTTCGTCAATACCGCAAATTTTAGCCGCAGTCGTTGGATCATACTTGTCAACTTCCGCTTTCAGTTCGTCATAACCATTAGTATTTTTCTTAATGTAGTCTTCATCTTGTAGTCCTTCATTCAGAATCACGTGCATCAATGCATTTTGTAAAACAATATCTGTACCAGGAGTAACGGTGAGATGTATATCTGCACTCTGAGCAAATATGGTGACACGTGGATCAACCACAATGAGTGGAAATTTACGCTTTTCTTGCGCTTCTTTCATTCTCCAATAAATAATCGGGTGTTGTTCAGGTAGGTTTGAACCCCAGGCAATTAAACAGTCTGTATGTTCAAAATCTTCATAACATCCTGGAGGGCCGTCTGAGCCAAACGATCGCTTATAACCAGATACCGCTGATGCCATGCAAAGTGTAGTGTTACCATCGTAATTGTTGGTACCAATCAAGCCACGAGTTAATTTTCCTAAAGTGTAGAATTCTTCAGTCAACATTTGACCAGTAGAAATAATCGCTACAGAGTCACGGCCATGTTTAGCTTGAACTTTTTTAATATTATCGGCCACATCATCTAGTGCTGTGTCCCAATCAGTCTGTTCAAATTCTTCATGCCAGTGCTTGCGAATCATTGGCTTATCGCCACGGCCTGCCGAAGCAAATAATTCATGTTCCATAATGCCTTTTAGGCATAACTTGCCACGATTAACATCTGCTCCGCCCACACCCCTGGAAGAAACCGCATGGTTCTCTTTATTAAATCCCACTTCCATAGAACAGCCTGTAGAGCAATAACCGCAGGTGGCATATTTCCATTCGACAATCTTTTTGTCAGTAATCTTAATCGGGTTTTTTTGAGTTCTATTGAGTAACATTGATCTATCCTAGTTAATTTCTATTTATGCTGAATATTTAAGTCAGTATACGTACAGAAACAAATTTAATTATAAACTTCAACATATCGCCAAAGATTAAACTACCAATGGAGAATATAGCCATCATATACGGTTCAGAAATACCGTTGCTGAAGGCAATTATAAGCCCAAAAAACATCCAACTAAAGGCCCATACCATTTTTAAAATAAAATTCATGACTTTTATTCTTTGTCAGGCTTATAAATTAATATAAACCTTACCTGACTCTATTTTTGTTTCAAAACAGGCCGTTGAGCCCTCATCAGCACCTTGCGCCTCTCCATCTTCTAAGCTGATAACCCAATTATGTAATGGACAGGTTACCTTATGGTCATAGACAATGCCTTCGGACAACATGCCACCCTTATGTGGACATAAATTATGTATGGCAAAGACACTATCGTCTCTAGTACGAAAAATTGCAATTTCTTGATCATCTGTGCGATACACCCTTGATCCTAATACTGGAATATCATCCAACGCGACCACTTCTTTCCAACTTGACATAAATACTCCTTAATAATTATTGTGTAATAACTTCAAACTGATGGCTTTGCGCACCTTCTGCGCGCTCTTTCCATGGATCATTTTGTGTTTTCA
>QOAH01000078.1 GCA_003978185.1 Candidatus Thioglobus sp. | reverse complement strand
GGAGTCTGACCAGCGTCTAAAGTTCCACATCATATCTCGATGAGCGCCAGAAGACATAAAGGCAAACATCTGCTCTTCTGTCTCCCATAAGGTAAGTGTATAAAATTCGGTAAGATTGGCGACACCAGTAGAATATCTGAGCATCCCCGGAGTTTCGTACAGTTGTTTACGCACTCGTAACCAGGCTCTAATCATATGCGGCACATACAACGGACTGCGTAATTTATTTCGTGTCGTAACTGCAAACATAATTATGAATATTGATTAAATGTTCTTTTCACAAGTGTTTAAATTTTCTGTGAATATTTGTTCAGGTTTTATAGCACCATGATAAAGATCACAATGAAAATTATCCAGCAATGGCTGTTGTAGGATTTTGTTAGCTAAATCTTGTTTTAGACGGGAAAAATCTAGTTGGTCATCGCCTTGTTCATTAGTAGTGCCTAATCGATCTAGCAATTCATTAAATAAGTCAGGAATAAAATTTTGTCGCAAACTTATAAAAGCGGTGTGAGTGTCATTACTCACCCACCAGGCAAATCGCATATTACTATTGCAAGAATTAGAGTCCGTACATTCTGCTGTTAAGCTAAATTTCTGATTACTAATGCAATGCGTTATGTATTCAATTGCATCTTTAACACCAGGCCCAGGATGTGCAGACACAGTGGTTAATTGGTCGCGGTTCCAAATTAAATCAGCCTTCTTAAATGTATTTTCTGCTAGCTCCAATGCACGAAAAGCAATAGACAAACCAAACCATGCATTACCAGCATGATATTTTAGTACCTCATTGAAACTAATCGATACAACTTTGCCATTGTCTACAATGCTAATACTGGCGTTTTCAAAAGCTAAATCCATTAATAAACTCTAGATAGGTTTAATTAATTATTGTATTAATAATATACTTACAACTTAAACCATGATGAGAATGATACGAACTATTAAATAGTTTTAATTATTTTTTTGTGTGCCCCATTTCCCATTTGGCTACGGCTTTATCTGGAAGTGGATGAAGATAACTTTTTTCTATATCCAATTCTGCAAGTTTTAAAGCGATTTCATAAATTGCTTTAGCTCCAGCACATTTTGGATCAAAATCGATAGGTGCTTTAGCTTGACGTTCAGCTTCTATGAATTGCTCTTCTAGAGGTACATAACCAATGATTGATAACTCATGTTGTTCGCAAAATTGATCGATTGCAACTCTATCTGCTTCAGTTTTAACCTTGTTGGCAACAACAAAAATATTAGGAATTTCTAGTTCTGCTGATAATGAAGCTGTGCGCGCACCTGCTTCAAGTGATCTATAGTAGGGCTCAACAACGACTAGCATAGTATCAACATTTGCCGCTGTACCTCGCTTAAGATGTTCAAGGCCAGCTTCCATATCAGTTACGGTGAATTCGCCATAGGCACTCATCTCGGTAATAACGCCACGTACGGCACGATGTGAAGCACACATGCAACCACTACCAGCACTACCATCAGCGGGTTTACCCATAACGATAAGGTCAATGTTATCAGGTGCAGAGGCCGAATAATTCTTGATTAAGTCTTCCTCCGTACATGTCATACTTAATTTCAGATTACCATCAGCATCTTTCTTCATTTCCATAATGCTTGGCGGAATGTAACTGATATTGTCTGCATCATCTCTAGCCATACCTAAGGTTAGAGCGAGATTTGGATTAGGATCACCGTCAATAGCTAAAACTTTATGACCATCACCAGCCAGTAATCTAGCTAGAGTGCCCGCGATAGTGGTCTTTCCTGAGCCACCTTTACCTACTGTTGCAATTTTCATTTATCCCCTGTTTAATTGATTAGATTATGAATTAATATTACTCTAGTTTTAATTACGTGTCTAGCAAATTCACATCGTTTGTGTTGATGTGAATTTAATTGTAATGTGGCGTAAAAAAGGCAATCTAAACTTCTTAAGAAGAAATAGTGTGATGGATCAACTATAAAGATTAATCTATTTTTTTATTATAGATTTTTAGATATCTGGTTTAAAAATGCTCAATCTTTATTGTTGCGTAACATGGCATCCATCTGCATCTGAGCCTCTCCGAGTTCACGTAGTAATTCTAGTGTTTTATGGGCTTCGGCTTCATCAATGCGACTCATGGCAAGGCCAAGGTTAATCAATGCCCATTCGCCGACACAAGATTCTACTGGATGATCTGCATCGACAAGTAAGGCGATGTTAATTTCATGTTTTTTACCATTCACCTCAATCATCGCTAAATTGGTTTCTGGATTGCTTATTTCAACGATCTTTCTTGGAATACCTACGCACATAATTTACCTTGGAATGAAAAATAATACAAATTAGAAAGTGTATGAAACTAAGTGTTTATACACTCTACTTGTGATTATATCACTGCACTCTAAGTTTAGGATTATTGTTGAGATGGTGCATTTATTAATTTAAACAAATCGAAACTAAGAAAATATATATAACATCGCTGCGTAAACATTACATCTAATTCAGTTACAAAAGTATGATTTTATAGGGTTATACAGGAGTATAGTCAAAAGACCATGCACAAAGTTATGCAATATTTTCCAAAAAAAGCCTATAAAAAATTACAGGATAATCCAGCCGCATTTTTAATTGATGTGCGTTGCGAAGCTGAAAATAAATTTGTTGGACGGCCACTAAACAGTATTTTAGTGCCTTGGCTGGATGAGCCAGATTGGGAGGTGGATTCGCATGCATTTGTTAGTGCTATTAAGCGCTTTATTGGAGAGCGTGAAGATATTTTAGACACTGAGATAATTTTAATGTGCCGTAGTGGTTATAGATCCGACGACGCTGGAAAATGTCTTGTTGACCATGGCTTTACCAATGTGGCTCACATAGTGAGTGGCTTTGAAGGTGATCTTGATGAAGACAATCAGCGTGGTCATCTCAATGGCTGGCGGCATGATGGCATGCCTTGGGAGCAATGTTGATAAATATATTTTTAATTAAATAAAAAGGGGTTTGACTATGACTAACAAAACTGAAAATCGGAATATGGGCTCGTGGATTAATCTGCTGAGCCTATCGATACCGGTGAAGGCGTTATTTACCGGGTATATTTTAGCCGTAGGTATTGGATTGATGATGGCTGGAGCGCAGGTCATGCTGACTCATGGTATGGCCGATGGCAAGTTAGGGGTTTCTATTGATGACATTGTTTATAGTTATTATGGAAATCGTTCTGGTTCTAAATTAGAAGCCAAATTAAATGGATCGATGAAGGACAAGGCAACGGCTGCGGAAAACCTAAAAATTATTAAATGGATTGCTAATGGCTCAGATGAGCCCAGCTGGACAAAAACTATTAGCCCTATTATTGAGGCAAAATGCTCAACATGCCATGCAAACATTGCCACCTTGCCAAATATTACTAAGTATGAAGTAATTAAAGAGTTGACCGAAATAGACATGGGTACTAATGTGACAAACTTGACTCGTGTTTCTCATATTCATTTATTTGGCATTGCTTTCATTTTCTTTTTTGTGGGATTTATTTTCTCGTTCTCAGTCGGATTTAACAAATGGTTAAAAGCAATACTAATTATTACTCCATTTGCTTTTCTAATAATCGATGTTAGCGCTTGGTGGCTAACACGTTTAGATCCTGCATTTGCATGGCTAGTTATTATTGGTGGATTTGGCTATAGTCTTGCCTCAACTATCATGTTATCAACCTCACTTTACCAAATGTGGATCATGCCTTGGCGTGGAAAAAGTAGCGATGTAAACGCCTGGTTTGATTGACTCTCAAATCACATAAGTTTTGGTTTTAACTCAAGGCTAAAGAATATATTTTACTAATAGTGATAGATATTTTTATCGAATACATAATATAATCGAATATCAAAATTATCTAAGTGTTGAAAGCGTAGAGCAGGGTATTTATGTCAATAGAAGGTGAAATAAAAATTAATGTTGTTGGCAAGTCTGGAATGGTTGAGACAGTCTCTATAACATCTACTCGTCCCTTACACATTACTCAACTATTTAAAGACAAGTCAATTGAAACTGTTGCTGATTTAATTAACACTCTGTACCACTTATGTAATACTGCCCATCGGTTTTCTTATTTTCG
>QOAH01000012.1 GCA_003978185.1 Candidatus Thioglobus sp. | reverse complement strand
GTCGCAGCAATGAGTTGTGGAATACCACTGCCTTGTACGTAATGGCAATAATATTTTGCAACATAAACAATTCCTACAAAAACAATCGGTGTAATAATAAAGTTTAAATAAGGATCGGCGCCGATTAGGTTTTTAAAACTATGTTGTGCATAATCACTTACCTCTAAGAAGAAAGTAATGACAATCACAGAGGCGATGCTGGCTAGTAATAGTGATGCGTAAGTTTTAACCTCATTGGGAAATTGATAAGAGAGGTATCGACGCATTTATGACTCGGTGCTAAACAGCCCTGTTGAAAGGTACCGATCACCTCGATCGCATACAATGGTGACTATGGTAGCGTTATTCACTTGTTGTGAAAGTTCGATCGCTGCGGATACCGCACCACCAGAGGACGCTCCAGCAAAGACACCCTCTTGTGTAGCCAAATCACGCGTGGTTTGCTCAGCTGAGATCTGTGAGACATCCATCATGGTGTCGACTTTAGAGGCGTCAAAAATCTTAGGTAAGTAGGCTTCCGGCCAGCGACGAATACCAGCAATTTTCGCGCCATCTTCGGGCTGCACACCAATGATTTGAATGGCAGAATTTTTCTGTTTTAAATGGCTAGAAACACCCATAATCGTACCTGTAGTACCCATGGCTGAGACAAAGTGTGTAATTTCACCATTAGTATCTTGCCAAATTTCTTCAGCCGTGGTGTTTATATGGGCATTTGGATTATCTTCATTGGCAAATTGATCAAGCTGCTTGCCATTACCGTCTTTTTCCATTTGTTCGGCCAAGTCACGTGCACCCTCCATACCTTCATCTTCAGTGACTAGAATCAGTTCAGCGCCATAAGCCGCCATAGCATCACGTCGTTCTTGTGAAAGGTTATCAGGCATGATAAGAATCATTTGATAACCTTTAATCGCTGCCACCATTGCCAGTGCAATACCAGTATTACCACTGGTGGCTTCAATCAATGTATCACCAGGACTAATTTCACCTCGTAATTCGGCTTGGGTAATCATGTTAAACGCTGCACGATCTTTGACTGAGCCAGCAGGGTTGTTACCCTCAAGCTTAATCAAGATGATGTTAGTAGGATTAGGGTTTAGTCGTTGTAGGCGAACCAGTGGCGTGTTGCCAATAGTTTGATCGATAGTTGGATAATTATTTTTATTCATAGTTTTTTTATTTCTATTCAAAACTGAATAAAAATATTATCCAGTTCACATATTATTCAGAATAGCTTCTCGCACCTCATCCATGACTGGATTGATATTAATCATTGCGTCTTTGCATTGTGCGATAGCAGTATCAGGGTCTTTTAATCCGTGGCCGGTTAGTGTGCAAACAATCTTAGAGCCTTCAGGAATCTTACCGCTTTTGATATCACGCATTGCACCAGCAAGCGCTGCAGCAGATGCTGGCTCACAGAAAATACCTTCTTTTTCAGTGAGTAATTTTTGTGCTGCTAGAATTTCTTCATCGGTTAATGAGTCAAACCAGCCGTTTGATTCTTTTTCAACTGTGTGTGCCAAATCCCAGCTTTGTGGATGACCAATACGAATCGCCGTGGCAATTGTTTCTGGTTCGTCTACCATTTCACCTTTAACAAAGGGTGCTGCACCTGCTGCTTGGTAACCTACCATTTTTGGTGTTTTGGCAGATTTTCCATCTTCATTGTATTCTTTGTAGCCCATCCAATGTGCTGAGATATTGCCCGCATTACCGACCGGTAAGCAGTGATAATCTGGCGCATCGCCAAGCTCTTCAATAATTTCAAAAGCGGCTGTTTTTTGACCTTGTAAACGATACGGGTTAATTGAGTTTACAATCGATACGGGTGCGTGATCAGCCACTTCTTTGACTAAACGCATACCATCATCAAAGTTGCCTTTGATCTGGATAATAACAGCTCCATGAATCATGGCCTGTGCAAGTTTACCTAGAGCAATTTTCCCTTCTGGAATAAGCACGAAGGCTTTAATACCAGCGCGCGCAGCATAAGCCGCTGCTGAAGCAGAAGTGTTACCCGTTGAAGCGCAAATAATGGCTTTAGAGCCTGACTCTACCGCTTTAGTCACCGCCATGGTCATGCCACGATCTTTAAATGAACCTGTTGGATTTAGGCCTTCATATTTAATATAGATGTCAACATCCTTGCCTAAGGTCGCAGGAATATTCTCCAAACGAATGAGTGGCGTATTACCTTCACCTAGACTGATTAATTTGGTTGAATCATCAACAGGCAATCTGTCTCTGTAATTTTCGATTAGACCGGTATATCTCATAGTATTTTATTAATCCTTAATATTAATCTAGTGTTTCTACATGAATGATTTTAACAGTTTCTTGAATAAAATCATTTTTTTGAATCTCATCAACAGCCGCATTAATTTCACCTGTTTTTACTTGGTTGGTGATGATCGCAATGTGAGCGTTATTTTGCGCATCAATTTGTTTTTGAATCACTGCTTCAACACTGATGTTGTGCTTGGCAAAAATCGTGGTGATATCAGCCAATACGCCAGGTTTATCAGTGGCTAATAAGCGTAAGTAAAAAATACTTTCAATTTCATTCGCTGCTTGGTGCGGCATTGCTTCAAAAGACTGCCAGCCGAGAATATCACTACTCACCGTGCCTTTAATAATATCAACCAAATCAGCAATCACTGCGCTGGCTGTGGCCTCATCACCCGCACCTGCGCCATAGTAAAGTGTTGGACCAACTGCGTTGCCTTTAACTAAGACTGCGTTCATCACACCATCTACATTAGCCAGTAGACGTGTCTTTGGTATTAGAGTTGGGTGTACGCGCATCTGGATTTTGCCATCAATTTGCTTGGCAATACCAAGGTGTTTGATTGAATAACCCAGCTCAGTAGCAAAAGTTACATCTTCACCCTCGATTTTACTAATACCTTCGGTTGATACTTTATCAAACTGTAATTCACAACCAAAGGCAATAGAAGCTAGTATCGCTAATTTATGCGCCGCATCAATACCTTCTACATCAAAAGTTGGGTCAGCCTCAGCGTAACCAAGTGCTTGCGCTTCTTTTAATACGTCAGCAAAGTCTCTGCCTTTGTCACGCATCTCTGTCAGGATAAAGTTACCGGTGCCGTTAATAATACCAGCCAGCATTTCAATTTTATTAGCACTTAAACCTTGCTCTAATGATTTTAAGATTGGGATACCACCAGCTACAGCCGCTTCAAATAATAAATGCACATTGTTGTCTTTTGCAAGCGCAAGTAATTCATTACCGTGAGTGGCAATCAATGCTTTATTGGCGGTAATCACGTGCTTACCATTTTTAATCGAAGCTTCAACCAACTTTTTGGCTAGACCTGTACCACCCATCAACTCTAATACAACTTCAATATTTGTATTATTAACAATCTCGAAAGGGTCTTGAGTAAGTTTAAGATGATCAGTTGGGCAAATTCTATCTTGATTGATGTCTCTAACTGCAGCATGTGTGACTTGAATACTTGCGCCACTACGACGAGCAATCTCACTTTGATTTTTGTTAAGAACGTTTACGACGCCACCGCCAACGGTGCCTAGGCCTAAAATTCCGATATTCACGAGTATTAAATCCTGTCTATGAATGAATAAAGCCTCAAATTATACCAATAGGGGTTTGATATAAGGTAGCTTATGAATGTTTATTAGTCTAGTGTAATTGCCACACATTTTAGTGGGCGAGAGTACTGTGATGGAATCTTATGTTGGTTGTCAAACACGACGGGAGCAAGTGCCTTTAGCATGTCTTCATAAATGGTTTTTTTAAAATCGATAACCTCTTCGATGGGATGCCAATAGTCCACCCATTCCCAGTCATCAAACTCAATATCAGAATGGGTATCAAGTTTGATGTTGCTCTCATCACAGGTGAGTTTTAGTAAAAACCACACTTGTTTTTGACCGATGCAAATGGGTTTTTGTTTGCGTCTAATGTGATAATCAGGTAAGTCATAGCGTAACCATTTCGGTGTTTTGGCAATCACTTCTACGTGTTCGGCAGATAAACCCACTTCCTCATAAAGCTCACGAAATAAAGCCTCAAGTTCTGTTTCGTTCTCGTCAATGCCACCTTGAGGTAGCTGCCAAGAATCTTGTTGGTATCGTTTGGC
>QOAH01000080.1 GCA_003978185.1 Candidatus Thioglobus sp. | reverse complement strand
TGCCAGTAGCAACCCAGAAGAAAGTGGCGCATATCGTCGTCGATTAGCAAATTTAATTAGTGAATGATACAAAAATATTAGAGGTAAATAATGGAAGTTAATGGCGAGATAATTGAGCTTGATAATGAAGGGTATTTAATTGAACCCAATCAATGGAATCGTGAGGTGGCAATTGAATTAGCAACAGAGGAAAATATAGAGCTTAACGATGAGCATTGGATTGTTCTTGATTTGATGCGTGATTTTTACAAAGAAAACGGTGTTGCATCTGATGTCCGTCATATTTTTAAGCAATTAGGCGTGGATTTGGATATTAGTAAAAAAGAAGCAAAAGCTAAGTTGTTTTCTTTATTTCCTTATGGTTACGTACAACAAGCTTGTAAGATCTCGGGTATGAGACGCCCAAGAGGCTGGAGTACTGGCTAAAATTAAGAAAAGTCTTGCTCTACAAAATTCAAGTCAATTTGGATATTAGAATTATCTAGTAATTCCAAGCATTTTGGTACTGCCAAAAACACTGCACCCAAACACACCCCAATTGCATCCGGCTTGCCCGGTAAGTTAATGATTAAACTTTTACCACGCGTGCCTGCTGTCTGACGCGACAAAATAGCCGTAGGCACTGTGCGTAATGACACGTTACGCATTTGCTCTGCAAAGCCATCAAAGATACGCTCACATACGGCGTGTGTTGCTTCAGGGGTGACGTCACGGGTAGTCGGGCCAGTGCCACCGGTAGTCAGGATCAAATTGCATTTTTTATTATCTGCAAAATCAATTAGAGTCTGTTCAATTAAGACTTGCTCATCTTCAATGATGATGGCATCCACTTCAAAAGGTGAAAGCAGGGCGTCTTTAATCCAAGCTTGCATAGCAGGGCCACCAATGTCTTCGTATTCACCACGCGCTGCACGATCAGAAATCGTAATAAAACCTACTTTTATTTTTGTTTGATTCATTTGTTTATCCCCCTGTAACCGGTGGATAGAAAGCCACCTCGTCGCTATTATTTAGCTGGATTGAGTCATTGGAAATCTCGTGATTTACTGCACATAGAATATTGTTTGGGAAATGCTGCTTTCCATATTTTTTAATCAGCATTGATCTTAGTTCTTTGACTGTCATACCAGTACTGGCTGGCATATCCTCATTAGCAATTTTAAGTGATTCTTTAAGTGAAGCAAAGTATAAAATTTTCATCCGCCAATCTCCACCATTTGTGCACTGTCGATGTTGTTAATGTCAGTATCAAATTCGTGCTTTTCAGGCTTGTGGTTAATGGCATTTATAATCATGGTTTTAATGTCATCGTCATTCATACCCGATCTCAGTGCATCACGGAGGGAAACAGAATTCTTCTGACCCAAGCATAAGATTAATTGCCCTTTAGCGGTTAGTCTGACACGATTGCAACTACTACAAAAATTATTAGACACAGCCGATATCGTGCCCACAGATGAGTGAGTATTTTCAATTAAATAACCTTTGGCAGGGCCTGCCGTTTGTTTAGATTTAATAGTAATTAATCGATCTGGCAAGTGCGCATGTATTCTTTTTAAGATATCGGCTTCACTATAGTGATGATCAACCGCATCAATACCCGCAGTACCAATTGGCATGGTTTCGATGAAACGAATATCAAGTTTTCGCCCAATGGCAAAATCGACCATGGCTTCAATCTCATCATCATTAACACCACGCATCACCACCATATTGAGTTTGATAGGGCTCATGCCTGATTCGATAGCAGCATCTATTCCTTGGATGACTTTGTCTAAATCACCGCCACGAGTAATTTGATTAAATCGCTCTTTATCAAGCGAATCAATGGAGATATTGGCTCTATTAATGCCAGCTGATTTTAGTTGTCCAGCAATGGGCGCTAGTAAGTGTGCGTTGGTTGAGATTGGGATATCGTTAATAGCTGGGATCTCGCCGAGCATCTTTGCCAGGCTAAGGATGTCTTTGCGTAGTAATGGCTCACCACCGGTAAGTCTAACTTTAGTGACACCCAGTTCGCTGAATAATCGCACAATTTTTGCAATCTCTTCATAAGACAGTATCTCATTTCGAGTGGTGTCGGTTATATGATCTTCATCGCGACAGTAGTGACAACGATAGTTACAATGATCCGTTACCGATACCCTAAGGTAGGTAATGTTACGATTAAACGGATCAATTAATTGTTTCATGTCTACGCTTTCCAGTCTCCAGACTTTCCACCAGATTTTTCAAGTACTTGAGTTTGGCTAATCACCATGCCACGATCAACTGCCTTACACATGTCATACACAGTCAGTGCTGCCACACTGGCTGCAGTCAGTGCTTCCATTTCTACGCCAGTCTTACCATCCAATTTTGTGGTGGCGATAATCTCAACACTTGAATCTTTAGTATTGGCATTCAACTCTACGCTAACTTTGGTCAGCATTAAAGGGTGACACAATGGAATAAGGTCAGCACACTTTTTAGCCGCTTGAATACCAGCGATACGTGCCACCGCTAAAACATCGCCTTTTTTATGTTGGCCAGAAGTAATCAACGCTAAGGTTGATGGCTGCATAAGTACCACTGATTTTGCGACAGCAATACGAGTGGTGATAGCCTTGTCAGATATATCGACCATTTGCGCATCGCCTTTATCGTTAATATGGGTTAGTTTGCTCATTGGGTTAACTCAGTTAATGAATAATAATTTAGAACCTCGCCCTTAGAGAAGGCGCTATTTTCTGGTATTTCTACTAAGCCGTCAGCCCAAACTATAGAGCTCAATACATCTGAACCTTGTTTAGGATAGAGATTGGCTGAAGCCGGAATGGTAGAATGATCTAATTTTACTCTGACAAACTCACGCCGTGGTCTTGGCCTGCGCCAATCAAAGTTAGTTTGCACCTGAGTGGTTTGATTTTTATGGTTGCTAACACCTTGCATCTTTTTAATAAAAGGCCGTGCGAATAAGAAGAACGTCACCATGGCTGATACTGGATTACCAGGTAAACCAATAAAGGCAGCTTTGCCAACATGACCAAAAGCCAGTGGCTTTCCTGGTTTCATTTTAATGCGCCATAAAGACAGCTTACCGAGCTTTTCTACTGCCGGTTTGACATGGTCTTCTTCGCCAACAGAGACACCACCGGTGGTCATGATTAAATCACAATCGGATGCCAAAATTTCTAAAGCCTTACAAGTTGAATCTAGGTCGTCCTTGATGTTGCCTAGATTAATCACCTCACAATTTAGTTGTTTGAGTAGGGCGACCAGCGCATAGCGATTAGAGTTATAGATTTCACCCTTATTTAAAGTATTGCCAGGTTCAACCAATTCATCTCCAGTGAAAAATACACCAACCTTAAGCTTGTTAAAGACTTCGAGTTCAGCCACACCAACAGAGGCGGCTAACGCAACATCTTGCGGTTTCAATTGTAGGCCAGCTCGTAAAATCACATCATCGGTTTGAATGTCGTTACCCATTGGTCGAATGTTTTCATCTAGTGATAAGGGGCGCCAAGTTTCGATACGATTACCATCGTTTGAAACTTCACACTCTTCTTGCATGATGACAGTATTGGCGCCTTTAGGTGTAGGGGCGCCTGTAAATATACGAGCAGCACACCCAGGGGAAAGTGTGTTACCTATGCTACCGGCAGGGATTCGATCAGTCACTTCAAAACTAATTCCGCCTGGGATATTAACTTGATCTTCTTTAAGGTTGATGGCGTAGCCATCCATCGCAGAATTATCAAAATCAGGTACATTGATGGTTGAGCATACGTCTTGTGCTAGTACCTGATAAAGTGAATTATCAAGCGATATAAGATGTGTATTGGTGTTGATTACGACTGCATTAAGCAGAAAATCTAGGGCCTCATCCATTGTTAATAAAGGCTGTTGTACTTGATCGCAACCGTAATCAACTTCTTGATTGTTCATAATAAACATAACTCAAACTAATGGATTGATTGTATCATAGAATGCTAATATAATCTAATATCGTGATAAGCAATAAAAGACCTTGTAAATGATTGATAAAAACAATATTACTGCCGTTATTTTATCGGGAGGACGATCAAGCCGAATGCAAGGTGAGGACAAAGGCCTGATCTTGCTAAATGATAAACCGCTGATTAGTTATGTAGTTGATGTAGTTGACGATAGGGCGGGTCGATTATTGATTAGCGCTAATCGAAATATTGACGCATATCAACAATATGGTGAAGTTATTAGCGATGAGTTAGCTGATTTTCAAGGGCCATTAGCTGGCATTGCTAAAGCGATGTCAGTAGTTCGTACGCCGTACTTATTGGTACTACCGTGCGATAGTCCACTGATTAATGAGGTAGTAATCGATCGATTAATTCAGTGTATGGTAAACAAGGATATGGATATCTGTGTGGCTGATGATGGTTCATACATACACCCGACGCTCATCTTAATAAAAACCAGTCTAAAAGATAATTTATTAGACTACTTAGAATCTGGCGAGCGTAAATTAGGTTTGTGGATTAAGCAGAATAATTTTCAAAAGGTGGATTTTTCAGATCAGCCTAAAGTGTTTATCAATTTAAATAATCCGCAGGATTTTGATAAGATTTAATCCCAACTGTTGCTTTGATCTTCGTCTGTTGTTTTGGATTCAACCCATTTACTAGAGTCTTCTGTATGCTCTTTTTTCCAAAAAGGTGCTTGAGTTTTTAGATAATCCATAATAAATTCACAAGATTCAAAGGCTGATTTCCGGTGTTTGCTGGTGGTAATCACTAATACAATTTGATCATTAACTGAAAGATCACCGATACGGTGAATAATAGTGATATTGCCTAGCTGCCAGCGCTGATGTGCTTGATTGGCGATTGATACAAGGGCCTTTTCAGTCATCTGTGGGTAGTGCTCAAGCGTCATCTTGGTGATGGATTCGTTGTCTAAATCACGTACCGTACCCACAAAGCTGACTACAGCGCCAATGTCACTATCATCGCCTTTGGTAAGATTAACCTCAGTAGTTAAATCAAAGTCTTGTGGTTGAATGATTATTTTATCCATGGGTTTATTTTAGCTTTTTGCGGTGTTTTTTATCAATATTTACGCTAAATATTATAAATTATTAATATAAAGTAAGAATTTATAATATAATACGCACACATTATCCAACGATGGATGATAAACAAACATTGACGTTTACACTGGTTTTTATAGATTAAAAACTGGGTAAGCGTTTTTTTTCGTCTGTAGTAAATTGTTTTTCTACGGATATTGGCATTGAAGCCAAATTTATACATTGAAGTTTTTTGAGAATTGTTACTAATATTGTAACTTTTTTAAACTTTTTATAATTTTGGAGTCTTTATGGAAGACAAGTTAAATATATTTTCATTTAAAGGCAAATACCGTGTCCTACACATGACTTGGTTTGCCTTTTTTATGACCTTTGTGGTTTGGTTGAGCCTAGGTCCAATGATGCCATTTATTCAAGAGGCGCTATCCCTCACAGAACAGCAAGCAAAAGTTCTATTGATTCTTAATGTGGCAATGACCATTCCTTCGCGAATCATTGTCGGCATGTTGGTTGATAAGCTTGGTCCGAAGATTATGTTTTCCTCAATTTTGATATTGGGCGGACTAATTTCAATTGCCTTTAGTTGGATGCAGAGCTATGAGCAGCTGGCTTTAATGAGATTTTTTGCTGGCTTTATTGGTGCTGGTTTCGTGGTCGGTATTCG
>QOAH01000151.1 GCA_003978185.1 Candidatus Thioglobus sp. | reverse complement strand
ATGACCAAAACCTGTACCTACTTCATAGTTATCCCTACCCCAGTTATAGGTTAACTCTAGCGCTGGGTTTTCTGATTCTGGGCCATAACCCAAAAACGCCAAGGTAAATTCACCTTTGGGATATTCTTTTTGACGCAACAGGCTCATCCCCAAAACTTCCACGTAAAACGCAATAGACTTATCCAAATCCCCTACTCGTAACATTGTGTGCAAAATTCTCATGGTAACTCGTTATAATCCAAATATTCATTATTATAAACGCCAAACGAATGACAAATATGCTTAGCCATTGGGATAAAGTTTACAAAAGTAAAGACCATAATCAAGTCAGCTGGCACCAGACCCACTCTACTATTTCATTTGAGTGGATCTTAAAATACACTCAGAAAAACGATTCCATTATTGATGTTGGTTCTGGGGTGTCGATACTGGCTGATAATTTACTTGATGAGGGTTATACTCATTTATCACTATTAGAGCTATCTCCTACTGCCATTCAAACCACTAAAGATCGTTTAAAAGCCCACACCAGTAAAGTTAACTTCTATAATGAAAATATCTTAAATTTTCAATCTGACACTCAGTTTGACTTATGGCATGATCGTGCGGTTTTTCACTTTTTAACCGATGAAAAAGATCAACAAACTTACATTAATAAACTCAATCAATACCTTAAACCTCAAGGTTGTTTTTTACTAGCTACCTTTGCCCCAACAGGGCCTAAACAGTGCTCAGAGCTAGACATTGTGCAATACGATAAGGATAAAATCACGCAGTTGCTGGGTGATGACTTTACATTGATTCAAACCACCTCTGAAAGCCACCCACACCCTAATGGCAGTACACAAGATTTCAATTATTTTCTGTTGCAAAAACAGTAACCTCTCAATCACTTTTATAATTAATAAATGAAGACTAAGAATCAGTTGAAAATTTGGGTTGATGCTGATGCGTGCCCTGTGGTGATAAAAGAAGTACTTTTTAAAGCGGCTAACCGCACACAAACTGAGATCACCTTGGTAGCCAATCATGCACTACATCTGCCACCCTCTCGTTACTTAAATTTTATACAGGTGAGCACTGGGTTTGATGTGGCTGACAACGAAATCGTTAAACGAATAAGTGAAGGTGATTTGGTCATTACTAGCGATATACCGCTTGCTGATGAAGTAATTACCAAAGGTGGCTTAGCTCTCAGCCCAAGAGGCGAGTTATTTAGTAAAGACAACATAAAGTCAAAATTAAGTATGCGCGACTTTATGGATGTTATACGCTCTAGCGGCGTGCAAACGGGAGGTCCTTCGCCCTTAAACCAGGCAGATAGACAAACTTTTGCAAACCATTTAGACCGCTGGCTAAACCAAGCCAAACCCTAGGAAAATAACTACACCAAAGGATTTCTTTATAGAAACCGCACTAAGGCTCTACTGCAATGGCGTCTGCACGTAATTCTTGCTGAGTATTGTTTTCATCTACAAAAATTAAATATTCAGCGCCTACCTTGGTGAGAATGTCTTTAGGTTGAATGATTTGCATGTTGCCATCAATACTCACCTGTATTGATTGACCGCGAATAATCGCTAGTTCGTAGATACTGTGTGCTTCGCAAGAGATTCTTTGATAATCGCTCATGAGGTTTTAATCAATAAAAGTTTACTCTCTCGAGTCATGGATTTAATCTCATATTCTCGTTTAGAGGCCGCACTTCTATCTTTAGCATTTTCTTGGTATGCCAGCTCACACGGGCCATTCGCTCGGGTGTATTTAGCACCGCCTACTAATTCACCGTTGTGCTGCTTAATACGTTTTTCCAAATGATTGGTAATACCACAATACAGGCTGTCATCAGCACAGCGCAATAGGTAGACTAACCAATGATTTTTGTCTGTCATTAATGTAGATACTAAAAAATGAATTATGGGCATTCTATCTTAAATATGTTATAAACTAAGCGTATGTTGAATTTTTTAAGAATTTTTCCCATGTTTATCATGCTTGGCGTTAGTGCCAATGATATCGATAAAAGAATTTTAATTGATGGTGAGGTTCTTTACACTGAAGAATGTCAACGATGTCACGATAATAGCTTAGTCCCAATTCACGATAATACCTCTATGGAGTCACTAAATGATGTTAGGGAACAAATATCATTATGCGTTGGCGTATTAGAGATCCCTTGGTTTCCTGAGGATGAAGAAGATGTGGCTCGGTACCTGAACCATGATTTTTTTCACTTTGAAAACACACCAAAACCTAGTAACTAAGCCATTTCATTTCCATACTTGCTAGATGATTTCATTGGTATAATTGCACAGTTTTATCCGTCTTTATACGTTAATGGAAAAAACATACAATCCTGAACAAATTGAAGCGAAATATCGTTCGCTTTGGGAAGATAAAAATCTATTTTCTTCCGATTTAAACTCCACTAGCGAAAACGCCTATTGCATCATGCTGCCACCGCCTAATGTGACAGGTAGTTTACATATGGGCCACGCTTTTCAGCATACCATTATGGATGTGCTTACCCGTTACCATCGCGGTAAGGGTGATCAAACACTTTGGCAACCAGGTACTGACCACGCAGGTATTGCAACACAAATGGTGGTTGAGCGCCAACTCGCCGCACAAGATATTACCCGTCATGATGTCGGACGTGAAAAATTTATTGAAAAGATTTGGGATTGGAAAGAACACTCTGGCGGCACCATTACTTCGCAAATGCGCCGTCTTGGTGCTTCGGTTGATTGGGAAAGAGAACGCTTTACCATGGATGACGGCCTCTCAGATGCTGTACATAAAGTCTTTATTCAGCTTTACAATGAAGGCTTAATCTATCGTGGTAAACGACTGGTGAATTGGGATCCTGTGCTACATACAGCTGTTTCTGATCTTGAAGTGATTAGCACGGAAGAGCAAGGCTCTTTGTGGCATATGCGCTACCCTATTACTGGCACTGACGAAGTAATGGTGGTTGCTACTACCCGTCCTGAAACCATGCTAGGTGATAGTGCAGTTGCCATACACCCAGACGATGAGCGCTACATGCACCTTATCGGCAAAACCATTGACTTACCATTGACTGATCGAAAAATAACCATTATTGCGGACGATTATGTCGATATGGAATTTGGTACTGGTTGTGTAAAAATTACCCCTGCTCACGACTTTAATGACTACGAAATGGGTCAACGTCATGGTTTAGACGTTATCAACATCCTAACTGATGATGCCAAAATTAACGACACGGTTAAAAGTGCTTACGTAGGTATGGATCGATTTGATGCTCGCAAACAAATCGTTAAAGATTTAGACGACCAAGGTTTGCTAGAAAAAATTGAACCACATACTTTAATGGTACCTCGTGGTGATAGAACCCACTCAGTGATTGAGCCTTATATGACCGACCAATGGTTTGTCAACGTTGCGCCACTGGCCAAGCCTGCAATTGATGCAGTGAAAAATGGCGACATTCGTTTTATTCCAGAAAACTGGAATAAAACTTATTTTAACTGGATGGATAACATTCAAGACTGGTGTATTTCTAGACAAATCTGGTGGGGGCATCGCATTCCTGCTTGGTATGACAATGATGGCAATATTTATGTAGCAGATTCACTAGAAGAAGCACAAATGCAAGCTGGCGAAGGTGTAGCACTTAGGCAAGATGAAGATGTATTAGACACGTGGTTTTCATCTGCTTTGTGGCCTTTTTCAACCCTAGGCTGGCCAGAACAAACCCCACAGTTATCACGCTTCTACCCAACTGATGTTTTAGTTACGGGATTTGATATTATCTTTTTTTGGGTGGCTCGAATGATTATGTTTGGGCTAAAATTTGCCGGCGACGTGCCATTTAAAGACATCTATATTACTGGCCTAATCAAAGATGGACAAGGGCAAAAAATGTCTAAGTCTAAGGGTAATGTTCTCGATCCGATCGATTTAATTGATGGTATTAGCTTAGATGACTTATTGGTTAAAAGAACCCAAGGCATGATGCAGCCAGAAATGGCGAAAAAAATCAAAAAACAAACTCAGGGTGAATTCCCAGATGGTATACCTTCATTCGGCACTGACGCACTTAGATTTACTTTTGCAGCACTGGCTTCGTTTGGTCGTGATATAAAATTTGACCTTAAGCGTGTTGAGGGTTATCGTAATTTCTGTAATAAATTATGG
>QOAH01000126.1 GCA_003978185.1 Candidatus Thioglobus sp. | reverse complement strand
CCGATAGATATTGGGTCAGCATGGCGTAGTGAATTGTAGAATGCTTCAGTAACTTGGCCTGACAGCGTACGACCTGAGGCATCAGTAATCGTGCCTGAAATCATAATAGGTAATTCAACACCGTCATCTTCAAATACTTGTTGAACGGCAAAAATAGCCGCCTTGGCGTTCAGAGTGTCAAAGATGGTCTCGATCAGGATAATGTCTGAGCCACCTTCAATTAAGCCTCGCGTAGATTCCATGTAAACACCCACGAGTTCATCAAAGGTTACATTTCTAAAGCCAGGGTCATTTACATCTGGTGAGAGTGAACAGGTGCGCGAAGTCGGGCCAATGACACCGGCAACAAAACGTGGCTTGTCTTCGGTAGAAAATTCGTCACAAGCAGCTTTCGCTAGGCGAGCACTTTCTACATTGATTTCATAAGCAAACTCCTCCATCTTGTAATCAGACATGGAAGTTTTGGTAGCGTTAAAGGTGTTTGTTTCAACAATGTCAGCACCCACCTCTAGATATGAGCGGTGAATATCCTGAATTATTTTTGGCTGTGTGAGTGACAAAAGGTCGTTATTACCTTGTACCAAAATATGCCAATCTTTAAAGCGTTCACCACGATACTGCTCTTCGCTGAGCTTGTGCTTTTGAATCATGGTGCCCATAGCGCCATCTAGTACTAAGATTCGTTGCTCTAAAAGGGATTGTAATATCTGTTTTGTCGACATGCTGGGTATTATACCCAAAGCTAACAAGCACCCACAGGGCATAAATTCGGCTTTATAATGAACGCTAAATTTCAATAAGAAGTAACTATGAAAAGATTATTAATGACTGCTTTATTTATCAGCAGCTTGCAAGCCCATGCATTTTTAGATTTTAATAATTATGGTGCGGACTATAAAGATAATAACTGGCCAATTTGGACGCCCATGTATTGGATGGAGAAAGTAACTGATAACGATATGTTTGGTAATAAACGCAACCAAGGTTATGGCTACCCTTATAACAACCGACCTTACAACGTTAACGCTTCACATTTTGATATGAGCCAAATGCCAACGCCGGATCAAGCTTACCAGGCAGAAAGCAACAAGTTGACACAGCCACAACCAATGTTTATGACGCCTGCAGCGCAATCATTTGTCAATCCAGGTAATATGAGTGATTATAGTTTACCAAGCCCTTACCCTAGTAATTATCAGTTTAACGAGCCATCTAGTCCTTATCCAAACGGATTCTAATTTACTCTCATTTTGAAACTATAGTATTGACTTATAATATTATTATGTTATAATATTATTTCCTTTTAACAATTACAAAATATGGAGATAAGACAATGAAAAAGATTTTCGCAGTAGTATTATTAGCATTTTCACTAGGTGCTAACGCATTTTTTAACAACAATGACATGCCTTGGAACAACGGCTTTAACAACAACAATGTTAACGGCTACCAGAAAGACAATGGTATTTTCTCATACAACCCATACGATTACTGGGATCCACGTTGGTACATGGAAGAAATGAGCAACATGGTTGACGAGCTTGACGATGAGCTTAATACCAATAGCAACAACAGTGGCTATGGTTATAACCCATACAGCAATGGTCCTTGGAACAGAACTGCAACAGCAGCACCTGCTCCACAGGCTGCAGTAAAATAATTTAATTTATTTTTGCTAGAAAAAACCAGCACTTGTTGCTGGTTTTTTTTCGTCTAATGAAAATTATTGGTTTATAATGAACTCTCTTTTTTTTAAATATCAGAGGAGAGTAAGATGAAAAAAATGATCACAGTTTCACTATTAACCCTAGCATTAAACGCAACAGCTGGCTGGGGAGGTAATAACAGCCCTTGGGGTAACAATGGTTTTAGCAACGGTCCATGGGGTGGCTCTAACAATAACAACGGTATTTTTGGTAACAATCCATACTCAATGTTTACACCTGACTGGTTCAGTGAAGAGATGGACGACATGATGGATGAATTTGATTCTAACAACAGTGGTCCATGGGGTAACAAAGGTTTTAGTAATGGTCCATGGGGTAATAGCACTCCTTGGAATAATTCTAACTTTGGTAATTCACCTTGGGGCAACAAAGGCTTTAGTAATAGCCCTTGGGGTAATAACACTCCTTGGAGTAATAATTCTTGGAGAAAGGGCCCTTGGGGTAACTATGGTTATAACAAGCCAATTCCTGCAACGGCAGAAACTGGTGCAAAATAGGTCAAGCAAACAAATCGTTTGATATTGAAAAAGCCGGCTTTATGCTGGCTTTTTTGTTGCTAAAATACTTTAACCATGTGGACTTATATATTTAGACGCGCTTTATACAGTATTCCTATTTTATTAGGTGTTAACCTAATTACGTTTCTGTTATTTTTTATGGTGAGTACGCCAGATGATATGGCGCGTATTCAATTGGGTGCTAAACACGTAACTCAGGCTGACATTCACACCTGGAAGGAAGAAAAAGGCTACAATAAGCCTTTATTTTTAAATACCGATCAGTCGGGCACAGCAATACTCACCGACACCATTTTTTATCAAAAATCGATTCCCTTATTCCAATTAGATTTTGGGCATTCGGATTCTGGCAGAAACATCAACAAAGATATTAATGAACGCATGTGGCCATCACTGGCTTTGGCGATTCCATCCTTTATTATTGCACTATTAACCAACATTGTATTTGCCATGTGGATGGTGATGTTGCTTGGCACCAAGTTGGAACGGCTAACTTTAATCTTGAGTGTGGCGCTTATGTCTATTTCTGGGCTGTTCTATATTATTATTGCGCAAAAAGTGGTGGCCGGAATGTGGCACTGGTTTCCTGTTTCAGGTTATCAAAGCGGCTTTGAGTCTTGGCGTTTTGTCATGTTGCCGGTACTGATTGGTGTGGTCGCCGGACTAGGTTCAGGGGTGAGATGGTATCGCTCTATTTTCTTAGAAGAGATCAACAAGCCTTATGTCAATACCGCCCGCGCTAAAGGCCTCAGCGAACAACAAGTGCTATTTAAGCACGTGCTAAAAAATGCTATGATTCCTATTCTTACAGGCGTTGTAGTGGTGATCCCATCATTGTTTATGGGTAGTCTAATTATGGAGAGTTTTTTCTCTATTCCTGGTTTAGGTAGCTACACCATTGATGCGATTAATTCGCAAGACTTTGCTATTGTTCGCGCCATGGTATTTTTAGGCTCAATCCTTTACATTGTTGGCTTGTTGTTAACGGATATCTCCTACACTTGGGTGGATCCAAGGGTGAAGTTTAAATGACTTTTATCTGGCTATGGACTGACTTTTTACTTTGGGTGTTGTTTGCTCTGAGTATGGTTGCTGTGGTGAAAATACGCGGCAATGAATTACTGCGCCAAAAATGGCAAAAAGTTTTTATTCAGCCTTTGGCATTATCTGCATTTATTGTTTTTATTTTTTATATTTTAATCGGCTTGTCTGACTCTGTTCATTTCAGGCTAGACAATAACACCACAACCTATAGTGTGCTCGATAGAGTGTTACTACCTGCACTAGAGGCTGAAGAAAAAACCTACTCTACACCACTAAACTTCGAGCAATTTTCTAAAGAGTATTTAGACAACGGTCTTCGTGGACGCGTACACCTAAACTTAGTATCAGATGAAATAACCAATGCCAGTGACAACACCAAAAACCTTTTTTCTATTAGTGCTAACGCACTACTTTATGCGGTCGCTATCTTTGTAGCTTTTGTCTTATTTCTAAAAAAATTCACCTCGATTAATATCCGAAACAATCGGCATGCTTTTATTACCATATTGGTTTTGATATTTTTTTGCACTTGGGTGGTGTTGCTAATGCCAAATTATCACATCTTAGGCACTGACAAAGCCGGTATTGATGTCTTTTATAAAGCGGTAAAGAGTATTCGAACAGGGATGATATTTGGTTTATTAACTACGCTTTTGGCCTTGCCACCGGCAATTATTTTAGGATTAATGGCGGGCTACTTCAGAGGCAAAACCGATGATATTATTCAATACATCTATACCACCATTAATGCCATTCCCGGCATCCTACTAATCGCCGCTTTGGTACTAATCTTACAAGTATATATGGACGAACACGCAAGCGATTATGCCTCAAGCCTTGAACGTTCAGATCTTAAATTATTATTGCTTTGTGTGATACTGGCGCTCACCTCTTGGACGGGATTGTGTCGCCTCATTCGTGCCGAAACCCTCAAGCTCTCAGAG